>JAIFNM010000170.1 GCA_020047725.1 Betaproteobacteria bacterium | reverse complement strand
GAAATGGTCGAATCGGTCGCGCCTTATGAGGAGGCGAAGATTCGCCTGCTCAATGCCACACACAGCTGCATCGCCTGGGCAGGAACGCTGGTCGGTTACCAATATATCCACGAAGGCACGCACGATCCGGTCATCCGCAAGTTCGCCTACGATTATGTGACCGATGACGTCATCCCGGTGCTGTCGCCGAGCCCGATCAATCTGGCGGCTTATCGCGACGTCGTGCTGGATCGCTTTGGCAATCCGGCAATTCGCGACACCAACCAGCGGGTAGCAATGGACGGCTACTCCAAGATTCCGGGTTTCATCACGCCGACCTTCCGCGAACGTCTGGCGTGTTCGGAATCGATTGCCAGCGTGGCCATGCTGCCGGCACTCTTCTTGGCCTATCTGCAGCGCTGGCATCGTGGTGAGATTGCCTACACCTATCAGGATCAGGCCATGGACCCGGCCTCGGCGCATGCCGTCTGCGAAGCGGCTGATCCGATAGCGGCCTATTGCGCAGATTCAGTGCTGTGGGGGGCTTTGGCCAACAACCCCGAGGTGGTGAGTGCAATTCGTGTCGCTTATGAGCGCGTCACGAGCTTCGTGAAGGAGTTTCAACGATGAACTCGTCCGAAAGTTCAGGCTACGAGCGCTTGCCTCGATTGAACGATCGCCATGCGCTGCTGACCGGCGCGGGCGGCGGGATCGGAGCCGCCGTCGCTGCGGCCTTTCTGCGGGAAGGCGCGTGCTGCAGTGTGGTGGATCTGCCCGCTCAGCCGTCTCAGGCGGTTCTTGATCTGGTCGCGCAGTATCCCGGAAAGCTGCACTACATCTCGGCCAGCGTGACCGAGGCGGCCGACATTGCCCGTTTGGTCGCACAGTCCGTTGAGCGCTTCGGTGCCATCCACATTCTGTTCAACAACGCCGGAATCTTCGAACTGGCACCGCTGCTGGAAAGCGACGAGGCCATGTTTGACAAGCTCTTCGCGGTGAACGTAAAAGGCTCGTTCTTCGTGATGCAGAAGGTCCTGGCCCATATGGTCGAGCAACAGACGCGCGGTGCCGTGATCAACATGGCGTCGCAGGCGGGGCGTCGCGGCGAGGCGCTGGTAGCGCATTACTGCGCGACCAAGGCGGCGATCATCAGCTATACGCAGAGTGCCGCACTGGCCATGGCGCCGCATCACATCCGGGTCAATGCCATTGCTCCCGGCGTGATCGATACGCCGATGTGGGCACACGTGGACGCCCTGTTTGCCAAGTACGAGAACCTGCCTCTGGGTGAGAAAAAGAGACGCGTGGGTAAAGCTGTGCCGCTTGGCTATATGGGCGACCCGACTGACATTGCTGGTGCTGCCGTCTTCCTGGCCAGTGATGAGGCGTCCTACATTACCGCTCAAACACTCAATGTGGATGGTGGTAACGTGATGAGTTGAACGCGAAAACCGGAGTGTTCCATGTCGTCGACCAGCCATATGCCGAAGAGAAAGCCCCAGCCCGAACTTGAGGCTGATTTCAACCGTAGCCCCTTGCTTGGCTATGAGCCGACCGTCGATGTCGGGTTCATTCGCTGTCTGGATCATGGCTTTCCTACGCCGCTGGCGCGTTGGCATTGCCATGACGAATATGAGTTGCATCTGATCACCACGACGTCGGGGAAAGCCTTCGTCGGTGACTGGATCGGTCCCTTCGAACCAGGGCATCTGGTGTTGTGCGGTCCCGGTCTGCCGCACAACTGGATATCTCTGGATGATCTGCCGGAAGAGGGTGTGGCCAAGCGTGATCTGGTTATCCAGTTTCAACATGCGCCGATTGAAAACGCGCGCCATTCGATTCCTGAGCTGACTGAATTGATGCCTCTTCTTGAGCGTGCGCGCTTCGGTGTCGAGTTTTTCGGCTTTCAGAATGGTCAGGAGTACTGGCGCAAGGTGAAGTCGACGAAAGGCCTGCGCCGACTCACGGCCTTCCTCGAGTTGATGTCAGAACTGACGCGATGGACCGACTACCGGCTGCTCTCCAGTGTGCAGATGCAAGGCGGGGAAAACGACGCCGAGCTTGAGCAGATCAACGCCATCGTCAGCCGCATTACCGAGAACGTGGCGCAATCGATCACCGCTGCTGAAGTGGCGGCCGACCTCGGAATGAGCGAGAGCCGGTTTTCGCGGTTTTTCCGCCGTGCGACCGGCAACACCTTTACCGATTTCGTCAATCGCGTGCGCATCAATCGCGCCTGCCAATTGCTGATGAGCTCGGATCGCTACATCACCAACATTTGCTATGAGGTCGGTCGCCAACTTCAATCGACGTTTTCAGGAAATCAAGGGCGTCACCCCTTCGGAATTCCGCAAGCAGGCGGGAAGCCGTTTTGGTGGGTCTTCGGCCTGAGAGGCTGCGAAAAAATGCCCATACACCCACCACAGAGACACAGAGGTTTCACAGAGAAAACCATAAAAAAAGGGTTTTCTCTGCGTTCACTCTGTGCCTCTGCGTCTCTGTGGTGGGTTTTAGTCTTTTAGCGACTTACACCATCGATGGAGAATCCGCAGTGAAACAAGCGACAATGGAAAAACCCGGAAACATACGTTTCGAGGATGTAGCCGAGACGCCTCCGGGCGAGGGAGAAGTCCGCATCCGGGTGCAGCAGATCGGCATTTGCGGCTCCGATATTCATGTCTGGCACGGTACGCATCCCTTTACCCCCTATCCGGTAATCCAGGGCCACGAATTCATGGGTGTTGTCGATGCGATCGGGCCTTGTGTCGAAAACGCCCCAGCCATCGGTACCAAGGTCACGGCCTTGCCGCAAATCGTCTGCGGTCACTGCAATCCGTGCAAGAAGGGGCGCTTCAATATTTGCGAGAACCTCAAGGTGCGCGGTTTCCAGGCCAATGGCTGTGGACGCGAGTACTACAACATCCCGGCCGAACGACTGGTGGTGTTGCCCGATGATTTTTCTGCTGATCAAGGGGCGTTCGTCGAGCCGGTTTCAGTTGCCGTTCATTCCTGTAATCGTGCGGGCGATTTGAAAGGACGCAACGTCGTCGTGCTCGGCGCCGGAACGATTGGCAACCTGATTGCCCAACTGGCAAAAGCACGTGGCGCGGCCAAGGTTCTGATTACCGATATCGCCGATTATCGGCTGGATGTGGCGAGGCAATGCGGTGTCGACTACGCCATCAATACCTCGCGTGAGTCGCTGAAGGACGCGACTACCGCCGCTTTTGGCGATGGAGGCTTCGATCTTGCCTTTGAGGCGGCGGGCGTCGAGGCTTCATTGGCGTCGGCCATCAAGTGCATCGAGAAGGGTGGAATGGTCCTCATCGTCGGCGTTTACGGCAAGCCGCCGGTGGTCGACATGGGCGTCGTCGGCGAGCACGAGATAGTTCTGGCCGGAAGCATGATGTACTGGCGCGAGGATTGGGAAGAAGCGGTCAAGCTTCTCGCCTCGTCGATATCAATCGCGCCGCTGGTTTCGAAGCATTTCGCTTTTGCCGAGTGGCCGGACGCCTATCGTTTCATCGACAAGAATGGCGCGTCGACCATGAAAGTCATGGTCGACGTTCAGGGATGATGCTTTAGCGGATACGCAGTTGCAGCGTTCCGTCGGGCAGCACGTTTTCCAGTACGACGGACCTCAGGTCGTGGAGCCAGTCTTCATGGCTGAGCTGCTCGCTGGGCGTGATCGTCGCCAGGGCGATGACTCTGCAACCGGCGGCGCGCCCGGCAGCCAGCCCTGCCGGCGCATCCTCGAAAACAACTGCGTTTTCGGCGGTGATCCCAAATCGTTCCAGTGCCAGTCGATAGCACGCCGGGTGTGGCTTGCCCTCGGCGACATCGGTCGAGGTAACGATGATATCCGGCATGGGCAGTCCGGCGGTCGCCATGCGCGCTCGGGCCAGCGGCGGTCTGGCCGAGGTAACCAGCGCCCAGCTGCCGCGCGGCAGTGAAGCAAGCAGTTCGCTGGCGCCGGGGATGGCTACGGTGCCTTCCGTGTCGTTCAGTTCTTCCTCGTCGAGTAGCAGTACTTCCTCCTCCGGATCCACGCCTGGTGGCGACATTTCCGTCATGGTGTCGATGGCCCGGCGACCCTGCATGCGATGCTCGAACTCGCTGAACGACAAGCCGTGCTTGCGTGCCCAGCGATCCCAGATGCGTTTGACGGCGCTGGTCGAGTCGACCAGTGTTCCATCCATGTCGAAGAGAAGGGCGCGGGCGGTGATGAGTGTTCCGGACGGGAGTTGCATTGGGGCCTTTGTGGGACTAAGTGGATAGTGAGCTCCAAGTATACCCGGCCTCGCGGCGCCGGCGGGCGATGCCCGTCCATGGCCGTCGTTCCCCCGGCAGTCTAAAGACCCGCATGAATTGGACATCCACAGGTAGTGCTGCCTGGAGAAGCCCATGTTTATTGGCTTGCGGGCTGGTTCGAAACTGAGTAGTTACGGGAACGGAAAATATGAAACCTCGAATAGGGAAAACTGAAATGTTTCTAACCCCTTTGGCTCATGCCTGCCCGGACAATGGGTGGGTGAAAGAGCTCCCGAGAACCGGCTCAGGGCGTTGCATCAGGAAAAGCTGGTAGCATTCAGCCTGTCCTTTGGCCGATGAAAGGCCGCGGGAGCCCCACTCAATCATCACCCTAGACTCCATGGACCGATTCCTTCCTTCTCTGCTTACCATTGGCCTTGGGCTGGGTTGCGGATTCATGATTGGAGCCCTTTTTCGCAAGTACGGGAAGGACCCGCAGTTTCTATCGCGCTGGCGTACCAGGGTACAGAAATTCTGCCTGCTGGTGATCAACCCGATTGCCTTCACTGGCGCAGTATGGGTCCTGCCGGTGGGCAACGGGGCGCTGGCGTTTCTGCCGCTGATCGGCCTGGCCGCCTTGTCGTCCGGTTTTTTCGTCGGCTGGCTGGCCATGCGCTTGCGGCCGCTACCTACGCCCGGGCAACGTATCGGCTTCAGCATTTCGTGCTCCTTTACCAATGTGGGGAACATCGGGGGGCTGGTCGTTTTTCTGCTGCTCGGTGAACTAGCCTATTCGCTGATACCGTTCTACAAACTGTTTGAAGAGTTCTGGTACTACGGCATGCTTTTTCCGTATGCCCGTCAGCAGGCCGGCGCCGCTGGCCTCTACGAGGACAAGAGCCGGCAGCAGCACACTCTGTTGCGTACCGTGCGCGATCCGTTCTTTCTGATCATTGCGCTGGCCATTTCGTTCGGGCTCGCACTGAACTTCCTTGGCATTGCTCGGCCGCCGGTGTATGGCGAGATCAATTCCTGGCTGATCCCGAGCAGCTCATTTCTCCTGTTATCCAGTGTCGGGTCGCAGATCCGCCTTGGCCGTATCCCGCGCTACTGGAAACCGGCGGCAGCCATTGTTTTTCTGCGTTTGCTGGTGATCCCCGCTTTCGCCCTCGGTACCGCGCTGCTGCTTGGTCTTGGCCATGGTGATCCGCTGGTGATCAAGACCGTCGTCGTTCTGGTGTTAATGCCAATTGGTTTCACCTGCCTTGTCCCGGCAAATCTCTACAACCTGGATTCCGATCTGGTCAACACCGCGTGGATACTCTCGACCGCCACCTTGCTGGTCACGGTTCCGTTTCTGTCGGTACTGCTTGCCTGAGCGAGCCGCAGCAGAACACTGTCAGGCCATAAGAGCCCCGGAGCAACTGCTTCAACGGTACTTCCAGTGTGCTCTCGGGTGCCCGGCGACCGGTGCGGTAAAGCGTGCGATGCTATCGCCCTGAAGGCATCCAAGGTAGGCGCTGCGCAGATCCGCGCCGCCAAAAGCCAGGCTGGAAATGTTCTTCAGACACTGGCTCCGGGGTTGATCAAGATGCGCGCGACCGAGTTCATTGTTCTGGAACGCTGCTTCCGTCCAGCGCACGTGCTCTGATTCAGCGTCCTCCAGCAACAATTGCTGGGTACCGTCCGCGGCGACGCGGATAATCCGGTTGCTGATAATGCTGGTAATCCAGGCGTGCCCTTCGACATCGAACGCCAGGCCATCCGGGTAGGTGCCCTCGCCGAATTCCGTCACGACTTCGCGCGGACCAAGATCGCCATTGGCCTTCAGGCGAAAGCGGGAGAGTTGCCGGCCGAACGTTTCGTTGGCATACAGCCATTGGCCATCGGGATGCACAGCCACTTCGTTAGCGTAGGCGAGCTGGTCAGCCACAATGCGCGGACCGGTTTCGTCGACCAGAACGATGAACCCGTCGGCGATGTCGCGGCGGTAGGCGTCGGCACGCGGAACCTTGCGCGTACTGACGGTGATCCACGTGCGGCCGCTCAGGTCGGTAAAAACAAAATTGCTTGGCGGTAAGTCGAGTCCGTCGACACGGTCGACAAACAGACTGACCTCGCCCGTGCGAGTCAGGCGAAATACTCCGCCCTTTTCTTCGCCAAGGTCAGCAATCAGAAATGAACCGTCCGCGTTGAGTGAAATCCCGTTGGGGCGAAGCCTGCGCCCATCGGGTGTGAGTCCGTGATAAAGCATTTGTTGGCCATTGGGCAGGATGTGCGCAACGCCGCCGCGCCAATCAGCGGTAAAGATATCGCCGTGTGCGGTGCACAGCACGCACTCCGGCCGCTGCAAGCCGCTGCCGACAAAACTGAGCTCGTCCAGTTCCATTGCGAAAACAGATCTCCGGTGTCAGTGAATCAAGATGCATGACGGAACGCTTCCATGGTTCGGAAGCCCAGGTGGATGCTAAATGTGCCGCTCGACAAGCGCAATCGTTGTTTCGTCATGGTAGTAACTAAAGAACTAAAGGGAGCTACCACTGTTACCTACATTGGCTGGACGAAGCGGCTCGCTATTGCCGCTGCGCCATTCATGCTTAAGCGCTGATGACCAACCATGTTCATCTGTTGCTGACACCGACTGAAAACGGATCACCAGCGAGGCTGATGCAGTTATTCGGCCGACGCTACGTTCAATACATCAACCGTTCCGGCAAACGCGGGCGGTCGGAAGGCAGGCCGAAAAACGAGGTCGTGCCAATGGCTGGACAAGAAGAATTCGGGTTCTGAACTTGAAGGGAAGCATGAAAACGCGACCGGGAAGAACTGAAATGGGTGCCCCCTTTTGCTTGCGCTAGGATGCAGAGCAATGCAGAGATCCGGCTGGCGGGACGCGGACGGTGATGGAGCATTTGCCCTCACCTGTGCGCAAGGCGTGGCATGAGGCGGGGAGGGAGCGCTTGGCTGAAAGCCAATCAATATGGGCGTCTACGGACATGATGCCCTGACGAGCAATATCGATAAGCTTCTTCATGGCATGCTGCTCAAGATGGCCGTCTTTATTGGCATTCAGTCACCGTCCGTGCTAGGCCATAGACAAGCGTACCTCCCGCCAGTTGTTGGCAACGCGTTCATCCAGGATTCGGGCGGTACTGATCCGCACGCGGCGGGTTTCCTGTCTTGGCAGGAGCAGCGTCACTGTGTCGTTCGTCGGAGGACAGGTACCGGTGCGCGCGAGCGAAATATCGAGGCCGCTCGCATCCGAGCCAAGCTTGATTTTCCACAGACCGTATCCCAAGTTGCGATAGGCCTCGCTTTCGCCGTCATCCTCAAAGAACTCGTCACTGAATTCGCCGTATCCAGCGGGCGGGAAAAGTGCGAAGCCACGTTCATCGGCGGGCCGGGCGAAATGCTGCTCGGCCAGATTGAGCGGAATGGCTGATCCTTCGCGCACGAGCAAGGGCGGGCGATCCCAGGGGGCGGGCAGGGTGATGGTCTGGCCACCCTCAAAGCGATTGCCACTCCAGAAGTCATACCAGGTGCTGCCGTTAGGCAGATAGACTAAAGAGGACCCCAGAGTCAAGACAGAAATGCAGTTAGATTAAGCTGCACATTCGACTTCACTCGCAGCGGAACGGTGCTGCCCCGGTTT
>JAIFNM010000011.1 GCA_020047725.1 Betaproteobacteria bacterium | reverse complement strand
GGCCGGTGAAATCCACCGGAATCATCCGATGTTATGCTCAGACGTTGAAAAGGAAATTGAGAACGTCGCCGTCCTTGACGACATACTCCTTGCCCTCGGCGCGCATCTTGCCCGCTTCCTTGGCTCCGTGCTCACCACCATAAGCGATGAAGTCGTCGTAGGCGATGGTCTGCGCGCGGATGAAACCACGCTCAAAGTCGGTATGGATAACACCGGCAGCCTGCGGTGCCGTATCGCCCTTGTGGATTGTCCACGCCCGCACTTCCTTGACCCCCGCCGTGAAGTAGGTTTGCAGACCGAGCAAATGGTAGCCGGTGTGCACCAGGCGATCCAGGCCAGGTTCTTCCAGGCCCAAGTCGGCCAAGAAGATCTGTTTCTCGTCATCATCCAGGTCGGCGATCTCAGCTTCAATTGCTGCACAGACCGAGACCACTTCGGCTCCCTCGGCTTCGGCGTGTGTGCGCACGGCGTCGAGGTGCGGATTGTTCTCGAAGCCGTTCTCCGCGACGTTGGCTGCGTACAGCACCGGCTTGGCAGTGATCAAACAGAAGGGCTTGAGATTGAGCCATTCCTCCTTGGACAGATCGAGCGCACGTACCGGCTTACCCTGATCCAGTTGAGCGAAGCACTTGTCGAGCACTGCCACCAGCAGCTTGGCTTCCTTGTCACCGGCACTCGCCGGGCGGCGATAACGCAGTAGCGCCTTTTCGACAGTGGCCATATCAGCCAGCGCCAGTTCGGTATCGATGATCTCGATGTCGCGAATGGGATCAACGCTCCCGGAAACATGAATCACGTTGTCATCGGCAAAGCAGCGAACCACGTGCAGGACAGCATCAGTCTCGCGGATATTGGCCAGGAACTTGTTGCCCAGCCCTTCACCCTTGGACGCACCCGCCACCAGACCGGCGATATCGACGAACTCGGTCACTGCCGGCACCACGCGCTGCGGCTTAACGATGGCGGTCAGCGCAACGAGACGCTTGTCCGGGACTTCGACGACGCCGACGGACGGATCGATGGTACAAAAGGGGTAATTTTCCGCCGCCACGCCGGCCTTGGTCAGGGCATTGAAGAGAGTGGATTTGCCCACGTTGGGCAAACCGACGATTCCGCATTTGAGGCTCATGGTGAAATTCCTGTATGTTGCATTCGTTTAACAGCTAAACCGCCTTGGGGTGCAGTTGGCGTTGCGCGGCCTCGTAGTCACCGGCACCCAGTTTAGGCCAAGCCAGCAGACAGCGGTCAAGCGCGCGGTCAATCAATTCCTGTTCTTCCTTGCGTGGCGCCTTGAGGACGTAATTGACGACCTCGTTCCGGTCGCCCGGATGCCCGATTCCCAGACGAAGCCGCCAGAAATCCGGCACCGTCAGGCGGGCCTGAATATCCTTCAGCCCATTATGGCCGCCATTGCCGCCACCCTGTTTGAGGCGGATGCCGCCTGGCAGCAGGTCAAGTTCGTCATGAGCGACGAGGATTTCGTCCGGGAGTATCTTGTAGAAGCCGGCAAGGGAAACAACGGCCTGACCAGAACGGTTCATGAAGGTGGTTGGTTGCAATAGCCACAAATCACCCAGCCGGCCAACCCGGCCAAAGAATTTACCCTGCGGCGCAAGTGGCACCTTGAGTTCACGTGCCAGACGGTCGACAAACCAGAAACCGAGGTTATGGCGATTGTCTTCGTACTCACTGCCGGGATTGCCCAGGCCGACGATCAGGCGTGGAGGAGTCATGTCAAGTCGCTCTGGAAAATGAAAAGCCGCCGCAGGTGAATACCGTACGGCGGCCTGTCATTCAGACGCACAAGATCAGGCTGCGGGAGCCGCTTCGCCTTCTTCGCCTTCAGCGGCGACGGCCTTCTTGACCGTGATGGCCACTACAACCGGGTCATCGTCACCGTGTGTAACCGGCTTGACGCCGTTCGGGAAGACCAGTTGGGACACGTGGATGGTGTGCCCGGCTTCCAGATTCGTCAGGTCGACTTCGATAAACGTCGGCAGATCCTTTGGCAGGCAAGTGATATCAATTTCGTTCATGGCGTGCGACACGATACCGCCACCGACCTTGACACCGACAGCAATGTCGGCATTGATAAAGTGCAACGGCACCTTCTGGTGAATCGCATGAGTCGCATCAACGCGCAGAAAATCAACGTGCAGAACCAACGGTTTGTAGGGGTGCATCTGCGAGTCACGCAACAGAACGCTTTGCGCAGCGCCATCGACATTGATCGTCAGCACGGAGGCGTGAAAAGCTTCTTTGCGCAGCGCGAGCAGCAAGTCGTTGTGCGGAAGTTCGATCATCAGCGGCTCGGCGGCCCCGCCGTAGATAATGCCGGGGACCTTGTTAGCGTGACGCAGGCGGCGGCTCGCTCCGGACCCCTGCAGTGTGCGCTTTTGTGCAATAAGTTCAAATGACATGGATAGCTCCTGGTTGATACAAAACCTGCCCGCGACCAGGCAGGGGGTTAGAAAAACTACTCAATAAACAGCGAGGAAACAGAATCCTCGTTGCTGATTCGGCGAATCGTTTCGGCCAGCACGTCAGCGACCGACAATTGACGAATTCGTGGCGACATCTGGGCTTCTTCGCTGAGCGGGATGGTATCGGTCACCACCAGCTCGTCAAGGACTGAATCATTGATGCGGCTGATCGCCGCGCCCGAAAGAACGGCATGCACACAGTAGGCGAAGACACGTTTCGCGCCCTTGGACTTGAGCGCAGCCGCCGCCTTGCACAGCGTTCCGGCGGTATCGACGATATCGTCCATGATGACGCAAGTACGGCCCTCAACTTCACCAATAAGGTTCATGACTTCCGAAACATTGGCCTTCGGGCGACGCTTGTCGATGATCGCCAGATCGCACTCGAGGCGCTTGGCCAGCGCACGCGCACGCACCACACCACCTACGTCTGGAGAAACGACTGTGAGGTCTTCAAAATGCTTCTTCCACACATCAGCCAGCATGATCGGCAGCGAATAGATGTTGTCGACCGGGATATTGAAAAAACCCTGAATCTGCTCGGCATGAAGATCCATGGTTAACACTCGATGAACGCCAGCGGCTGCCAGTAGATCTGCCACCAGTTTGGCGGCAATCGGCACACGCGCCGAGCGGACACGGCGATCTTGACGCGAATAACCAAAGTACGGGATGGCCGCGGTGATACGCGCCGCCGAGGCGCGCTTGAGCGCATCGACCATCACCAGCAGTTCCATCAGGTTTTCGTTGGTCGGAGAACAGGTGGACTGCACGATGAAGACGTCCTTGCCGCGCACGTGCTCCTGAATTTCTACACTGATTTCGCCGTCGGAGAAGCGGCCCACATGGGCTCGCCCAAGCGAAATACTCAGGCGTCTGACAACTTCCGCAGCTAACTTTGGGTTGGCATTGCCGGTGAATACCATCAGGCTGTCATAGGCCATATCGCACATCCTGTGGCGCCGGAAAGGCGCTGGATAAAAACAAAACGGGCAGGTAGGCTGACTACCTGCCCGGCTTGAAAGAAACCGAATGGCTGGGGAAGAAGGATTCGAACCTTCGAATGCCGGAATCAAAATCCGGTGCCTTAACCAACTTGGCGACTCCCCAGCTGTCGCTCACTAAACGAGTCCTAGCAAGCGAGGCGCGGATTATACAGGGGTTTTCACAAAAAAAACAGGGTTTAGGAAAGCATCTTGAAAACCAACCTGCAAGCTCTGGAATTCTTTAGGATTTTCTCAACCAGGGCCGTAACAAGGCTCGCAATTCAGCTTCGTTATAACCGTGAACAAGATTGTCGCCGACTAGGACAAGCGGGACCCCGTTGCCGCCCAAACGTCGATGCTCTTCAGAAGCAGTACGGGATTTTTCAATATCCAGTTCCGAATAGCGTACGCCGTTAGCGGCAAAAAAATCGCGGGTTGCTGCACAGTAGCCGCACCAGTCCGTTGCGTAGAGGATGACTTCAGGTTGCCCGGCGAGCGGCGCGCCCTGTTTTGATATCGCTGCAGCCGGCTGCCATAGCGACCGGCCGGCCCAAATAACGAGGCCAAGCACGATGAGCAAAACAATCCATTTGGCCAAACCAAGGCTGGCTGCCGGCTTGGCTACGGTGGTGGTAGCGTAACGCCCATAACCCTCAGTCACGGCAGCACCTGCGCCTTTGTTGTACGCAATTTCACACTCGGGACATTGCCATTCAGGCGCCCTGTCAGTGGGCTTGCGGATGTATTGGCAATTGGGGCAGATACGATTCATGTGATGGTCTTGGCTGACGAGACGACTTCTGACTAAAGCACCTGCTTCTCGTAAGCTTCGCGCATTTCGCGCTTGTTGATCTTGCCTACACTGGTTTTGAGCAATGTTTTGACAAAACGAACCTGCAACAAAACGCCATGACGCGAAACGCCGGTGCTATCCACAAGGTGTGCCGCGAAATTACGGACCGCATGCTCCGTCACCCGGCCCTCGAAATCCTGCTTCAATACAACCAGCGCCAATGGCCGCTCGCCCCATTTCTCATCAGGCACTCCGATCACAGCGACTTCCAGAACAGCTTCGTGCTGAGTCACGACGTCTTCCAGTTGAAGCGACGAAGTCCATTCGCCGGCTGTCTTGATCACGTCCTTGATCCGATCGGTGATTTTCAAATAGCCACGAGCGTCAATATGACCGATATCCTGGGTATGCAGATAGCCGCCAGCCCACAATTCCTGCGAGGCCTGCGGAGCATCCAGATAGCCCTGAGTCAGCCACGGCGAGCGCACCACCACTTCGCCCGTTGCACTGCCGTCATGCGCCACATCGGCCATTTCAGAACTAACTACGCGCATATCAACAAGCGGTAGCGGTAGCCCGGTTTTGCAACGCAAAGTAATTTGTTGTTCTTCCGAGGACTGGAAATCCTCGCTGTGAAGATGAGCAATCGATAGTACCGGGCAGGTTTCGGACATGCCATAGCCGGTAAGCAGGTCAATTCCACGCTTGAGTGATGCCTTTGCCAAACCCGGCGACATCGCCGAACCGCCGATGAGGACCTTCCAGCCGGAAAGGTCAAAGGCGTTAGAGTTCGGGTGACTAAATAGCATTTGCATGATCGATGGAACGCAATGCGAGAACGTCACTTTCTCTTCAGTAATCAACTGCAACAAAGTGCCGGGCATATAACGGCCGGGATAGACCTGTTTCAAACCAAGCAGGGTCGCAACATAAGGGAAGCCCCAGGCGTGCACATGAAACATCGGGGTGATTGGCATGTAGACGTCTTCACGGTGTAGGGTGTGCAGCACCAATTGGCGATGGCTGAAGTACACACCTTTCGGCAATCCTGTGGTGCCTGTTGTGTAGAAGACTGTTGCCTGCGCATTCTCGTCAAAATCCTCAAAAACAAAATTAGCATCGGAATCCGCAATCAGTTTTTCGTACTCTGCAGCAAAGCTGACCGGGCTGTTAAGCGGCGCATGGTCATCATCGATCAGCACAAAATGCCGCACTCTTTCCAAGCGGGCCACAATTGGCGCAAGTAGTGGAAAGAAGTCGCGGTTAACCAGGAGAACGTCGGCCTTGGCGTGATTGAGGGTGTAGAGGATCTGCTCGGCATTCAGGCGCACGTTGACCGTTTGCAGTACGGCACCCATCATCGGTACGGCAAAGAAGCATTCGAGATAGCGATGGCTATCCCAATCCATGACCGCTACGGTTTGTCCCGATTCGACCCCAAGAGCAGCCAAACCACTGGCAAGACGACCGATCCGCTCACGCAGCGTACGATAAGAGTAACGAACCTTTCCCTGGTACGTAATTTCCTGATCCAGCGCCGTAGCCATGGGGGTGTGCAGCAACTGCTTGATGAGCAGCGGATAGGCGTATGCTGACGGAGTTGACGCTATGATTTTCACGGTCATGGCTTTTCTCGTGGTAAAAGATTGAAGGCGATATCTTAATCCGCCGGGCTCCCTGGTGCCGCAATAAGACTCAGACATCAGCACGAACACGCAGTCCGCTTAACTAGCCGCCTCACGCCTGACATGTAAATGAACCACGTTCGTAGAACGTGGTTTTGCTCCATGCACCCCATAGGGGTGCCTACGCGCAGACTCGCCGATTTTCGGTTTCGGGGAACGGCATTCAGCCCCGATAAGCAGCACCTTCAAAACCCTGAACAAGCGCACGATGTCTTGCAAACGTACTCACATCTCTTTCTGCCTGAAAATCTGATGACGACGCCACTACAAAGACAAACGTTCGAATTGCTGCTCTGACAGGCAAAGCCAGTCAGGCGATGACCACGTCCATAGGACGTGGTTTTTTAAGTGTCAATAAACCAGTGCCGGGCATCACATGGCTACGCATTGCCCCTGACGTCGCTAGGCCTCGCCCAGATAGGCCTTGCGTACACGATCATCCGCCAGCAATTCCTTGCCGCTACCGGAGAAGCTGATGGTACCGGTTTCCATCACGTAGCCGGTATCGGCCACATCCAATGCCGCTTTGGCGTTTTGCTCGACAAGAAGCACGGTAACTCCAGTCGAGTTGATCTGTCGAATGATGTCGAAAATCATGCCGACGATCAGGGGCGCTAGACCCAGCGACGGCTCGTCCATCATCAGCACCGTCGGCTTCGACATCAGCGCACGGCCTACGGCCAACATCTGCTGCTCGCCCCCGGAAAGAGTTCCTGCCTTCTGCTTGTATCGTTCTTTCAATCGTGGAAACAAACCAAAAACACGATCACGATCCGCTTCAATTTCAGCCATTTGCTTCCGGGCATAGGCACCAAGTGTCAGATTTTCGTCGACACTCAAGTTGGGGAAGACGCGACGGCCTTCGGGAACAAGCACAATGCCCGATTCGACAATGCTCTTGGTCTTGGCGCCAAAGATATCCTGATCATTCCAGTTGACGGCTCCCGAGTCTGCCTTGACCAAGCCCATGATGGAATTGAGTGTTGTGCTTTTGCCAGCGCCGTTGGCACCAATCAGCGTGACAATTTTTCCGGCCGGGACATCAAGGCTGATGCCACGCAGGGCATGAATTCCGCCGTAATGGACGGAGAGGTTCTTGATCGATAGCATTGTTAACCCACCCCCAGATAGGCTTCGATAACCTTGGGATTATTCTGAATTTCCTCAGGCGTGCCCTGAGCAATGGTTACACCGTAATCCAGTACGTACATGCGCTTGCAGACACCCATGACTACTTGCATATGGTGTTCGATCAGCACGATGGTCAGATTGAACTGGTCACGAATCTTCAGAATAAAGTCCATCAGTTCGACCGACTCCTGCGGATTCATGCCCGCGGCAGGCTCGTCCAGAAACAACAGTTTGGGTTCGGTGGACAGGGCACGAGCAATCTCCAGGCGACGCTGCTTGCCATACGGCAAACTGGTTGCCTTGTCCTGTTCATGCTGACTCAAACCCACATCATCCAGAAACGCACGAGCGCGCTCATGGATATGCCGTTCCTTTTTCATGTAAGAGGGCAAGCGCAGCGTAGCTTCGAGCAGATTGGTCCCCATACGCATATGCTGTGCGACGAGGATATTGTCGAGGACGCTCATTTCCTTGAACAGACGAATATTCTGGAAGGTGCGCGCCACACCCAAACGGGTAAT
>JAIFNM010000228.1 GCA_020047725.1 Betaproteobacteria bacterium | reverse complement strand
AAAACCCAGTTGAACGACAAACAGGAGAGCAATGGCGGCATTGAAGACCAGTTTCATCTTGCCGTGTTTTTCAGCGGCAATAATCGCCGGCACCATCGCCACAAAAGACAGCAAGACGGCAGGCAGATAAACCTTCCAATGTTCGCCGACCGGCAGATGGCCGCTGCTGACCAAAGCCGATGGCACCAGTATCCACATCGCGGTCTGGATAAGATGCAGGGTAAACACCCCGTAATTCATGCGCAACAATTGAGGATGCACCAGCACCTCAACAAAGCTTGTCCAGCCGGGCAGCCGCGGCATAGCGGGCGCTGCGGGAACAATCTTGAGTACGACAAAAATCGCCAGCAGGGAAAGAACGCCAGTCAGATTAAAAATTCCAGACATGCCGATGCCGGAATATAACAATGGGGCACCGACCATCGACAGTGCAAATACAAGGCCAATAGACGAACCGATCATCGCCATCGTCTTCGTGAGATGCTGCTCACGCGTCAGGTCAGCGGCCAGCGCTGTCACCGCAGCAGAGATAGCGCCAGCGCCTTGCAGAACACGGCCGCTGATGATGCCGTAGATATCCGTCGACTGGGCCGCCACAAAGCTGCCGACGGCGAACAGCACCAGGCCAAAAACGATCACCGGCTTGCGTCCGAAGCGATCCGATGCCGCACCGTAGGCGATCTGCAGAAAGGTCTGGGTCAGTCCATAAGCACCAAGTGCCAGTCCGACCAGCGCCATGTCGTTACCGGATGGCAATTCCTTGGCATAGATTGAAAAGACCGGCAAGATCAGGAACAGCCCCAGCATGCGCAAGGCAAAGATGGACGCCAGACCAATACCGGCGCGGCGTTCAGCAGATGTCATCGCATCGTGAGTTGGAGATAGCATCAGGCTTACAAGGAGGATAAATAAATAGAATGAGGCAAACTACGGAACAAGGGAATGGTTCGTGCGGTCGTAATTGCCTACGCATTTAAGTATATTAACAGGTTTGCCCCACCCCCTCAGGCCCCGCCCCCAATGGAAGAACTACGAGAAATCAGGATTCGCGGCGCGCGCACGCATAATCTGAAAAACATCAATCTTGATTTGCCACGCAACCGGATAATCGTGATTACCGGGCTTTCGGGCTCAGGAAAATCCTCGCTCGCTTTTGATACACTCTACGCCGAAGGGCAGCGTCGCTATGTCGAGTCCTTATCGGCGTATGCCCGCCAGTTTCTCCAGCGCATCGACAAGCCGGACGTCGATCTGATCGAAGGATTGTCGCCAGCGATCTCCATCGAACAGAAAGCGACAAGCCACAACCCCCGTTCGACGGTCGGCACGGTCACTGAGATTCACGACTACCTGCGCCTGCTATTTGCCCGTGCCGGCACGCCATATTGCCCGCAACATCAGCAGCCGCTTGATTCGCAAACCGTCTCGCAGATGGTCGACCACGTGCTGGCGTTGCCTAACGAAACAAAGCTGATGATCCTGGCGCCGGTCATTGCCAACCGCAAGGGCGAACAGCTCGAACTCTTTGCCGAACTGCGCGCTCAGGGATTCGCCCGTTTGCGTGTTGATGGAAAAATCTACGAAATCGACGCTTTGCCCAAGCTGGCCAAGACGCACAAACATACAGTTGATGTCGTCGTCGACCGCCTCAAGGTGCGCGACGACATGCGCCAGCGCCTTGCTGAATCGTTTGAAACCGCGCTGCGTCACGCCGACGGGCGTGCAATTGCCTACGAGATGGATCTTGAGAAGGAGCACCTTTTCTCGGCCAAGTTTTCCTGTCCGGTGTGCTCGTATTCGCTGCAGGAGCTTGAGCCGCGCATTTTCTCGTTCAACAACCCGATGGGTGCCTGCCCGACCTGCGACGGACTTGGGGTTATCCAGTTCTTCGACCCCAAGCGCATCGTAACCCGCCCAGATCTGTCGCTCGCGGCAGGAGCCATCCGCACGTGGGACCGCAAGAACCAGTTCTATTTCCAGTTGCTCACGTCACTGGCGGATCACTACCATTTTGATGTCGAGACACCATTCGACAAGTTGCCCGAGACTATCCAGAAAGTGGTGCTCTATGGCTCAGGTCGGGAAATCATCCGTTTTCGCTACCTGAACGAACGAGGCACACGCTTCGACCGAGACCACGCCTTCGAAGGCATCGTTCACAACTTTGAGCGCCGCTACAAGGAAACCGACTCGGTCGCCGTGCGCGAAGAACTCGCCAAGCTGATCAGCAACAAGGTCTGTCCGAGTTGCGATGGCGCGCGACTGCGTGAAGAAGCACGTAATGTGCGCATCGGTTCTCATGCCGACGCACTCAATCTGCACGAAATCAGTCGCCTGCCACTGGCTCACGCCCGCGCACATTTCCTTAACCTGGAACTGGCTGGAAACAAGGCGCAGGTCGCCGAAAAAATTCTAAAGGAAATTACCAGTCGGTTGCAGTTTCTGATCAACGTCGGCCTTGATTACCTGTCGCTCGATCGCTCGGCTGAAACGCTCTCCGGCGGCGAGGCGCAGCGCATCCGTCTGGCTTCGCAGATCGGTTCGGGGCTGACCGGTGTTATGTACGTTCTCGACGAGCCATCAATTGGTTTGCACCAGCGCGACAACAACCGCCTGCTGGAAACGCTAAAACAACTCCGCGACATCGGCAATACGGTAATCGTCGTCGAGCACGACGAAGATGCCATCCGCAGCGCCGATTACGTCGTCGACATCGGCCCAGGCGCCGGCATCCACGGTGGTTTTGTCGTTGCCGAAGGGACGCCTGAACAGATCGCAGGCAACCCGGCATCAATGACCGGCGACTACCTGTCCGGACGTCGCCGCATTGAAGCCCCAGGCACGCCGCGCAAGCCTGATCCGGCGCGCCAGTTGAAGGTAACCGGCGCGCGTGGCAACAACCTGAAGAACGTCACCCTGGAACTACCGATTGGGCTGTTTACCTGCATTACCGGCGTTTCCGGTTCCGGCAAGTCGACATTGATCAATGACACGCTTTACGCCGCAGCTGCCCGCCACCTCTACGGTTCGACAACGGAACCTGCCGCGCACGACGAAATTGTCGGTCTCGACCATTTCGACAAGGTCATTAACGTCGACCAGTCGCCGATCGGCCGCACTCCGCGCTCCAACCCGGCCACCTATACCGGCCTCCTTACCCCGATACGGGAACTCTTTGCCGGCGTACCGGAATCACGGTCGCGCGGCTACGGCCCTGGCCGCTTCTCGTTCAACGTCAAGGGCGGACGCTGCGAAGCCTGCCAGGGTGATGGCGTGATCAAGGTCGAGATGCACTTTCTGCCCGACATCTATGTCTCCTGCGATGTCTGCCACGGAAAGCGCTACAACCGCGAAACACTCGAAGTGCTCTATAAGGGCAAGAACATCCACGACATCCTGCAGATGACTGTTGAAATTGCGCGCGAGTTTTTCGACGCCATCCCGGTCATTGCGCGCAAGCTGCAAACGCTTGTCGACGTAGGTCTTTCCTACATAACACTCGGCCAAGCGGCGACTACGCTCTCCGGCGGCGAAGCCCAACGCGTCAAGCTGGCGCTCGAGCTCTCAAAGCGCGATACCGGACGCACACTGTACATACTCGACGAGCCGACCACCGGCCTGCACTTTCAGGACATCGAAATGTTACTGAAGGTGCTGCATCGACTGTCCGATCACGGCAACACCGTGGTCGTCATTGAACACAATCTGGATGTAATAAGAACCGCCGACTGGATCGTCGACCTTGGTCCGGAAGGTGGCGATGGAGGCGGGCAGATTCTCGCCACGGGCACGCCGAAAGTAATAGCCAAGGCCGCGTCAAGCCATACAGGGCGTTTTCTGAAACCACTGCTGTTACGAAGCAAATAAGCCTTCAGTAATAGCCGGGGACGCTTTCAGGCGCAAAAAACAACAGAATTATTAACTTCTTTACATTTTCTGCCCTCCCCCCCCTTCCCATCAAGCGCATGAAGTGCAAGAATCCACGCGGAGTACCAGTGAGGCCCTCAACAATCAACAACAGGAGATACTATGAACAAGTCTGAATTCATCGATTCAATTGCCGCCAAAACCGAACTGTCCAAGGTTGCTTCCGGCAAAGCGCTGGACGCCGTCATCGAAACGATCGTGCAAGCTGTTGCCAAGGGCGACGGCGTAAGCCTCGTTGGTTTTGGTTCCTTCAAAGCCGCTGCACGCGCCGCACGCGAAGGCAAAAACCCGAAGACCGGTGAAAAGATCAAAATCGCCGCGACCACCGTGCCGAAGTTCTCCGCTGGCGCCACTTTCAAAACCGCAGTTGCCACCGCCAAGAACAAGAAAAAGAAATAGTTCTGCTTCTCGCGAATAAAAAAGGCTTGCTGTAGTGCAAGCCTTTTTTGTTAACACCCGCTAGTACTGCACATTCAATTAGTAAGCAACGCATCAAATCACACTGCCAATTGACGCAATCAGGGCAGCCGCGTAGAATTTTCCTTTTGCTGGGGGCGTAGCTCAGTTGGGAGAGCGATTGGTTCGCAATCAATAGGTCGGCGGTTCGATCCCGCCCGTCTCCACCAGTAATACCAAGGGTTGCAGCGATGCAGCCCTTTTTCTTTTGTGCTGGAATTTCGGCCATGTAACCGTTGTGTAACCCGGTTTCGTCAATTCGAAGCAACACGCGCCCTAGTGTGGCGGTTCAACAACATCGGGAGCGTTAGGCCAGCCGCCAGATAGTGCGAGTCGGCAACAGGTGCAATGATGGTCGGTCGGTAGCGTTCAATAGGTACGCCCAACAGGAGAAACACGATGCCGCAATCAACAACGCCGCCGAAGGCTTCTTCAACTAACGTTTCTTTGTTCATGGTGTTGCTCCTGATTGTGATTGATTGGTTCGTTACGCTGATTCCGTGCGCGGCGATTGCTACCAGCCGGTTCTTTGCTCCCTCGATTGCAGCTTCAAGATTTAGTACCGGTCGTCCAATGGGTAATTCTTCTGGTACGCCTTCGGGTCGGCGCTCGCCATTCGCCTTGAGCATGTCTTTCAGCGCATCCCACACAAGACGCTGATTACCACCAGTCGGCAGCTTCACATTTCCGGGCACACCTCAGCCTGTGTCTTGCTGTTCAATAGAACGTCGAGGAGATTTATCGCCAGTTCGCTACCGGCGGCTTCGTGGTTGATGCTGTCCATTAGGCCACCTCGCCATTCAGTACCGATTGAATGTCGGCTACGCGCCAGGACAAACGGCCATTGATACGAATCGGGCGAATCGGCCCATTCTCGAGGCAAGCCCATGCTCTGAGCGTTTGCGGCTTGCGGCTCAGGTAATAGGCGGCGGCTTCGGTTGTTACTGCGGTACGGGATTCCAGCGCGAGCGGCGGGAATGTTTGGAAGTGCGCGGCGGCGGTTGCTACCGGCTTGATTGATTGAG
>JAIFNM010000113.1 GCA_020047725.1 Betaproteobacteria bacterium | reverse complement strand
CAGCCACGATGGTCAGCAGAATCCGCAGAACGATGGCGCCGCCACAACCCCACAATACGGCCATTTTTTGCTGTTTCGGCGGCAGGCTGCGAGCTGCCAGCGCGATCACCACAGCGTTGTCACCTGAAAGTACGATGTTGACCATCATGATCTGCATCAGTACAACCCAATACTCCATACTCATTGATTCTGCCCCCTGGTTTGTTACACGAAAACACTGATTGAAAAAAACAGGCGATGAAACTGGTCAGCCAGACAGCGGCTGAATACGGCGGCACTCTCAAGCGTCGCTATACCAATCATTTATTCCTGCCATGCATGAAGAGCGGGCAAGAAGGCNNCAGCCAGACAGCGGCTGAATACGGCGGCACTCTCAAGCGTCGCTATACCAATCATTTATTCCTGCCATGCATGAAGAGCGGGCAAGAAGGCTCAATTGGACAGGCTCAAGGGTAACGATGATAGAAGGGGGTGGTATATCCAACAAGACGAATATAATATAAAAAACTTACCGAAACATCGAAATATTCGATGTGTCTGATATTAAAGCAATGGCGCTTTAAACTTCGGTTGGCGAAGAGGTGCATCTCGTGCGAGGCGTGCGCTCTATCGTCGCGGTTGTGGGCGAAATCCTCGTAGTTAACCCAGATATTGGCGTTCCAGGCTTTGGCTTAGCCGGCGCACTATGCGCTGATTGACGATGATCTGTTTCATTTCTAAGTCACTCAGGTCTACAACGGCCCGGCGTGATTTGGCCTCGCCGTTGGTACGTAGGTCGTGGAGGCGCTCAGCTAATCCTGCCGGGAGAGATTTCGACGTTTCATGACATCCTGCAATGATTCTGCCGTAATCATCGCGCCTGGGGCAGTAAAGCCGAGGCCGGGTGCCAGCGGCATGGGTATGGCCTGCTTGATTTCCATCATCACCCTTCCGTTGCTTTGTGGAACACTATTACCCATGCGGCAATATGTCGCATATCATCGTCATTGGTCATGCTTCACACTAGGTCTTAAGCCACATTTCGAATCTGCCAGCCATACGAAAATCATCATGAATGAAACTTTCGCCCAAAATCAGGCCAAATTTCGGTCTTAACAGGCAATCCGAACGGAAGAGGAATGGATAAAACACCTTTGAATGGACGTGTTTTCATGTATGGCCTGGTGTTGCTTCTGGCTGGAACGTTGATCTGGGCTCTCTTTCTTTGGGAGCCGGGTGATTCGGCGATACCACAACCCAAGGTTCCGCTGGCGCTGGCCAGCCAGCCGACTGGTGGTGACTTCATCCTGGCCGGCAGCGATGGCCCGGTGGCGCTGGCTGACCTTCGCGGCAAGGTGGTGGTACTTTATTTTGGCTATTCTTATTGCCCGGATGTGTGCCTGACTTCGCTGTCGCTGATCGCGCAGGGACTTTCCAAACTGGATGCAGAATCGCTGCAAAACGTGCAGGGGATATTCATCTCCGTTGATCCGGAACGCGATACACCGGAACGGCTGGCGAGTTACGTTCCCTTCTTCCATCCGCGGATGATCGGCGTGACCGGTACGACCGATCAGGTCGCTGCCGTTGCCCGCATGTATGGTTCAAGTTACCGCAAGCATCCCACGGCGGCGGACGGAACCTATGCCGTCGATCACTCGTCGGTCACCTATATTGTCGCTCCAGACGGAAAGTTGAGCGACATGCTGCAGCATGGTAGTCCGCCGGAAAGTATTGCAGCGGCGATCAACAAGGCACTGGCGGCAGGTAAATAGTTGGCACCTCTGGAAGCCTTATGGGTAGGCGATCTACGGAACATGGCGCAGCCGGATGGACGACGGGTGTAGGGCAAATACGCGTTCCCGGATAATGTCAGCGTTGAGGTCATCGACACGGTTTCCGGTAAAATCGTAAAGACGCTCGAACCGGGCAAAGCCATCCTGCACATGGAGTTTGCGCCACGCAGCGAACACATCTGGCTCTTGGCGCGGGACGACAACAAGGTGGCGATCCACGATACTGCAATGCTTGCCAGAATCGAAGAATTTGCCGTACAGGCGCCAAGTGGCATATTCTTTACCAATCGCGCGGCTCGCATGGGGTTTTGATGTCAGTACTTGAAAACATGGGTGACAATTCGGTAGGCTTCCATCTGCTGAACGACTTTCAGCGGAATTTTCCCTTGTGCCCGGCGCCCTTTGCCGAACTAGCCGCCAAATTGGGTGTGGCCGAGAGTGCCGTTCTACGCATGCTTGAACAGTTGCGCCGGGAAGGAAAGATCGCCCGGGTCGGCGCTGTATTTGCACCCAAGCGCATTGGTGCCAGTACGCTGGTTGCCATGGCAGTGCCGCCGGATAAGTTGAGTGCGGTGGCTGAGGCGGTCAATCGTTTCCCGGAGGTCAATCACAACTACGAGCGCGAACACCGCTACAACCTGTGGTTCGTTGTTACCGCTGGTTCCGAGGAGCGTTTGCAAGCCGCACTTGGGGCGATCGAGCAGAGCGCCGGGTATCCGACTCTCGTTCTTCCATTGCTCAAGGAATACCACATCGGCTTTCCTCTCGATGCTAAGGATAGCAAGGCACCCAATACCGTGGTGCGGGCCGAGACTTTCGCTCAGCCGACCGTCCTCGACGAAATCGAGCGGCGTCTGGTGATGGCCTTGCAAGAAGGATTGCCACTCTTCATCCGGCCGTTCTCGGTGCTAGCCAGCCGTGTCGGGTGTGACGAGAACGAAGTTCTCGAACGCATCAGTCGCTGGTGTGAAGAGGGCGTCATCAAGCGTTTTGGCGTTGTCGTTCGCCACCAGGAATTAGCTTATGGTGCCAATGCCATGCTGGTGCACGATATTCCGGATGAGGATGTTGCCCTGCTGGGTGAATTGCTGGCGAGCGAACCAGGAATTACCCTGTGCTACCAGCGGCCACGCGCCTTGCCTGATTGGCCATTTAACCTGTTTTGCATGATCCACGGCCAGGTTCGAGAGGAGGTTCAGGCAAAAATTGCTGAACTGCGCCAGCGCCTTCATCTCTCGGGATACGCCTACGAGATTCTCTTCTCACTGACCCGCTTCAAGCAAAACGGCGCGCCGTATGCCTGAGGCGGCCGGACGTCCAGCAATTGACCGGATCGATCAGTCACTTATTAGTCACCTGCTGGGCGATTCCCCGTGAAGAAGTGCTGTCAAAGGTAGCGCAGATTGCGTCGCTGATCGGTACTGATTGTCGCGCCTGCGATGTTCTCTTTTCAACGAAATTACTCAAGAATGCAGGGCCGCGAATCGGCGTTTGAGGCGGTTACGATCTTGTCGAAAAGCCGCTTTGGGGAAGCGCTTGATCTGCGATTTTCAGTAAACCGTGAATTAGTTCCTGTTTTGAATATGACTTAGGTCATAGAGTTGTGTATCGAGTGTATGCGCCGAATGTGAGCAATGTTGAACAGCGAGAACCAATCAGGGTCGGCGGACGAACAAGATCGCTGTGGAAACTGCAGGCACAGTGTCGACGTTCGGGGAATGAATCAGGTGGTTTGCCTGGCCCATCTGTCTGTTCGCTCTCCAACCTTGGAAGGCCTTTGCGACGAATTCGAGGGCAAAATAAAAAGGCCTGTTGTTTCAACAGGCCTTTGTAGTTAACCGAATTTTCGTAAAAATCAGCCTTCGGCAATGCGCTTGGCAATGTGCTCAAGCGCTTCTTCTACCTGATCAACCAGGATCAGGCACAGATCACCCGATTTAAGGCTCTCCAGCGCCGTATCAATGGCAAGAAATTCGCCATGGATTTCCTTGATGTCCTTGGTACGCTTGGCATTTTTCAGCCCTAGATGCAACAAGCCGAGCACTTCGCCATCCGCACGTCCGCGCTGGCATTGATCCTGATACAGCACGACCTGATCGAAAGCATCGCCAAGAATTTCGGTTTGCTGGCGAATGTCCTCGTCGCGACGGTCTCCGGCACCGCTGATGACGACGGTGCGGTGACTATCCTGCTTTGCCGGCATGTTGTCGATAGCGCTTACCAGTGCCCGAATAGCGTCGGGGTTATGGCCATAATCGGCAATCAGCGTTGCTCCACGGTAGCTGAAGAGGTTGAAACGTCCAGGAGCAGACGCAGCATCGTTCACAAAACCGGCCAGTCCAGCATGAATGACTTTCCAGTCAAGACCCAGCGCCCACCCGGCGCCAACAGCCGCCATCGCGTTTTCAATCTGGAAACCGATAGCGCCGTTCTGCGTGACCGGAACGTTAGCCAGCGGAATGCGGTGGGTGAAACTGCCTTCGCAAGCGACAATCGCATCACCATCCAGATAGATGATGCGTTTGCCCTGCGCGCGGTGCATGGCCATCACCCGATGGTTGCGGTCGCAGGCAAAGAAAGTGACCTTGCCGGGGCAGGAATCGGCCATACGGGCGACCATCGGATCGGCGGCATTGAGCACGGCCACGCCGGTGTCGGGTTTGACGTTCTGAACGATGACGCGCTTGACGACCGAAAGATCTTCAATGGTGCTGATGTACGACAGGCCGAGGTGATCACCGCTGCCGATATTGGTGACGACGGCAACGTCGCAGCGGTCGAAACCCAGCCCTTCGCGCAGAACCCCGCCGCGCGCCGTTTCCATGACGGCGGCGTCAACGTCGGGGTGGAAGAGTACGTTTCTGGCACTCTTCGGGCCGCTGCAATCACCGGTGTCGATACGTTTGCCTTGGATATAGACGCCATCGGTGCTGGTCATGCCGACACGCAGGCCGTTACTGCCGAGAATGCTGGCGATCAGACGCACGGTTGTCGTTTTGCCATTGGTTCCGGCAACTGCTACGAGCGGAATGCGTGCATCGTCGCCGTCGGCAAACATGTTGGCGATAATCGCTTCACCAACGGCGCGGCCCTTGCCAAACGAGGGTTGCAGGTGCATGCGTAGGCCGGGTGCCGCATTGAGCTCGACGATGCCTCCGCCTTGTTCTTCAAGCGGGCGCAAAACGTTCTTGCAGACGATGTCGACCCCGGCGATATCAAGGCCGACCATCTGGGCGGCGGCAATGGCACGTGCGGCAAAGTCTGGATGCACGTCGTCGGTGACGTCAGTGGCCGTGCCGCCGGTCGACAGGTTGGCGTTGTTGCGCAAGATGACGCGAGCCGCCTTGGCTGGGATCGAGTCGGCAGTCAAACCGTCTTCCGCCAGGCGGGCCAGGGCGATGTCATCGAAGCGTATTTTGGTCAGCGAAGTGGCGTGGCCCTCACCGCGTCGGGGATCCCGGTTAACACGATCAACCAACTCACGAACAGTGTGTTTGCCATCGCCGATCACCATCGGCGGTTCACGCCGGGCAGCGGCGATGAGTTTGTTGCCGACCACCAGCATGCGATGGTCTTGGCCGGACAGGAAACGCTCAACCAGAACTTCATCGCTGATCTTGAAGGCAGCGGCGTAGGCGGTTTCAACTTGTTCCCTTGTAGTCAGATTGACTGTTACCCCTTTGCCCTGATTGCCGTCTTGCGGCTTGACAACTACGGCACCACCGATTTCACAAGCTGCAGCCCAAGCATCTTCCGCGCTATCGACCGGGCGACCGAAGGGCACCGGAACGCCGGCCGAGTTGAGCAAGGTCTTGGTCAGTTCCTTATCCTGGGCGATGGACTCGGCGACCGCACTGGTCTGATCGGTTTCTGCAGCCTGAATCCGGCGCTGTTTGCTACCCCAGCCGAACTGCACCATGCTGCCCTGGGTCAGGCGGCGATAGGGGATATTGCGCGCTACCGCCGCGTATACGATAGAACCGGTACTTG
>JAIFNM010000080.1 GCA_020047725.1 Betaproteobacteria bacterium | reverse complement strand
GAATCGGTGGTCGATTCGACGCCGGTCGTCATGGCGCTGCTCGACAGCCACGACAAGGTGGTTCTGGATAACCACGAATACAAGAAGCTGATGGGCGACCTGCGCATGGCCGAACCGGCCACGCTCATTCTTGACGTGATCCGCGCCGATCTTGGTGCGGGTTCGGGTTCGCCGCAGGATGGCCGCCACGCCTTCAGCGATCACGAGATTCGCATCGACTCGCCCGGCGGGCCGCGCTGGTTCTCGTGTTCCGGTATCTGGACCCAGCGCAAGGACGGTACCGCCGATGCCTTTTTCACCCGCCGCAACGAGCTCTACCTCTTGCTGGTGGCCAAGGAAACAACACGCCAGCGCGCCGAGCAGGAAAAAACGCGCATGGCCTTGCTGCAAGCGATGATGGCCGAGGAAACGCACATCGATGGTTTGCGCGAAACCCTTACCGCCGCCGTGTTCAAGATCGAGGGACCGATCAACGTCATGGCCTCGGTCATGGGAATGATCGAGCGACGCGGCGCGAACCCGGCTGGGGCGGCGCTCATGGAGGCGCTCAATGCCGGCAAGGAAGCCGTCGAGAGCCTGCGCAGCGTGATCCCGGAGCATCGGCCGGAATCGCAGACCGCCGTCAATCTCAACGAGGTGATGCGCGACGTGCTCGACCTCACCACCACGCGCATGCTGTCTGCCGGCATCAGCGTGCAGTGGCGGCCGCAGGCGGTGATGCCTTCGGTCAACGCCTACCCGAACCGCATGCGCTCGATGTTCAAGGCGCTCGTCGACAATGCCATCGATGCCCTGAACACCAAGGGCTGGCGCGAGCGCGAACTGCACGTGACGACGCGTGGCCACGGTGGCAGCGTCGAGGTGGTCATTGATGACTCCGGCCCCGGCATTTCACCCGACTTGCGGCTGAAGGTGTTCGAACCGTTTTTCTCGACGCGCAAGGCCGGCGGCCGCCATCTCGGCACCGGCCTTTCGTCGGCACAGCAGGTGGCGGCCGACCATGACGGGGTGATCGAAATCGACACGGCAGAGCAGGGCGGCTGTCGCGTCCGCGTCGTGTTGCCGGCACAGGGCAGGGCTTGAGCATGGCGATTGATTCTGGGCTTCCCGGCTTGAGTACGCTGCGCCGCATCGAACTGGAAACGCTCTACCACGTGGGCGAAATTCTTTCGCGCTCGCTCGACTTTCGCCATACGGCGCGCGAAGTGCTGAGTGCGCTCGACGAACTGGCCGGCATGAGCCGCAGCATGGTCACCGTCATCGACCCGGAAAGCGGCGATCTGGTGGTCAACGCCGTCAGCGTCGAGGATGAAAGTGGCGGTAGCGATCACGCCTCGGTGCGCTACCAGTCGGGCGAAGGCCTGCTCGGCCTCATTCTTGAAGAGAAGCGCACCATTGCGTTGGCGAGAACAGGCGACGATCCGCGCTTTCTCAACCGGCTCGGTATTTATGACCGGCGCCTGCCGTTCATCGCCGCGCCGATCAGTCTCGGCGGCGACCTGCGCGGCGTCCTGGCCGTGCAGCCCAACTCGCCTGATGATGGCCTGCTGGAAGAGCGCACGCGTTTTGTCGAGATGATCGCCAACCTGATCGGCCAAAGCGTGCGCCTCTCGCTCGACGTCGAAAAGGAAAAGAAGACCCTGGCCGAAGAGCGCGACAGCCTGCGTCGCACCGTTCGTCACCAGTACGGCTTCGATAACATCATTGGCCATTCGGCGTCCATGCGCCGGGTGTTCGACCAGGTGCGCATGGTGTCGCGCTGGAATACCACCGTGCTGCTGCGCGGCGAAACCGGCACCGGCAAGGAACTCATTGCCAATGCAATTCACTACCATTCGCCGCGCTCCAGCGGTTCGTACGTGCGCCTGAACTGCGCGTCGCTGCCGGAAAACCTGCTCGAATCGGAACTGTTCGGGCATGAGAAGGGCGCGTTCACCGGCGCCATCGCTGCGCGTCGCGGACGCTTCGAAACGGCTGACGGCGGTACGCTCTTCCTTGATGAAATCGGCGAAATCTCGCCGGCTTTCCAGGCCAAGCTGCTGCGCGTGTTGCAGGAGGGCGAACTGGAGCGCGTCGGCGGCAGCCGCACGCTCAAGGTCGATGTGCGCGTGATCGCCGCGACTCATCGCGACCTGGAGGCGGCCGTCGATTCCGGTGAGTTTCGCGAAGATCTCTACTACCGCCTTAACGTCATGCCCATCGTGCTGCCGCCGCTGCGTGAGCGCCCCGAGGATGTGCCCGAAATCGCCCGTTTCCTGGCCAACCGCATCGGCGAGATGCAGGGGCGGCGGCTCTCGCTGACCGAAGCCGCCATCCGCCGCCTGACCCAGTACGGCTGGCCCGGCAATGTGCGCGAGCTGGAAAACTGCCTGGAACGTGCGGCGGTGATGTCCGAGTCGGGGAGCATCGAGGCCGACCTGATTCTCATCGACCGTCAGCGTGAGGCAGGTGTCACGATTTCGTACAGTGGAGCGGCACCATCGGCACACGCCGGGTCAAGTTCGGCCGGCGGTGTGATACCGTCGCGTCCCACCGGATTTGCGCCACCCGACCTTGCCGATCCCGACCTTGACGAGCGCGCACGCGTTATCGCCGCCCTCGAACACGCCGGATGGGTTCAGGCCCGCGCGGCGCGCATTCTCGGCATGACGCCGCGCCAGATCGCCTACCGCATCCTGACGCTGAATATCGAAGTGAAGAAATTGTAGGAACGACCATGAGTGAAGAAGAACCCCAGATCATCTGCCTCAACTACTGTATGCAGGACCTCGAAACGGGTTACTGCCTGACCTGCGGCCGCCCGCCGATTCCGGTTACCGGCATCGATCTGAACCAAAAAACCTTTGCCGGGATCTCGCTCAAGGCGATGACCATCACGCCGATCAAGGAGGATGCGCAAGATCAGGAGATGTAGATTGCTGTGAGACCGGCGGCCTGCAAGCCAATAAATACGGATATCTTTAGACTATCGGGCGCGCAGGCCAATGTTCATGAGGGTTCTACGGCATGCATTCCGTAGATAACCATTCCATGAGGCTTCCCGGCCGATCGTTCGATTGAATCAAACGCCAGTCAATAGGAAAGGACGATACTGATCGCCGTCTCCGGTCCGGCCAGGTCGAAGGCACTGTCGGCGAACTTTGGTGGCCCCATGACCTTCGGATTGTTCGACAGGCCATAACCTTCCGTCGGGAACATGCCCAGGCGCAGTTTCATTTTGCCATCGCTGTTCTCGTCGTGATACGCCATGATCGCGTAGCGACCGGCCGGCAGACCGTCAAAAGCCAGCTGCACCTCGCCTTTGGCTGCACCCATGGTCAAAACCTTGACCGCTTTATCCTCCTTGCGGAACGTCTCCGGCTCGCGATACGCGAGACGCGAAGCTCACCCGTTGCATTGCGAACCTCCCTCAGCTTGACGATCAGCCGCGCGTCGCCAGCCTGCGCGCTGAGTGCAGCAAGAATCGTGGAGTACAGGCACGTGATGCGAACTGCTCGCGAAGCAGTTGTTTTGATTCCGATCAGGTCAAGTGTAAAAAATGCGATTGATGTCCGCCCACAGCATCCAGTCCTGATTTTCTCGGTATGTGGGCGCCAGAGCCTGTCGACTTAACCACAAGTAAGCCCTCATTAGTTTGTCCGGTTTCTGACACGGTGCGACCTGGGCTATAAAAAACCGCATTATTACAATAGGTTGGCGGTGGCTTGTCCGCTGGCATAGCCATTGCTAAAGAAGGTCAGGCCCTCTCTCGCGGAGAACAATGTGGACTTTCCTGCCTTCGACAAAACGGTTTCTTCAGTTCCCCAGAACATGGGGGGCGCTTGCAGTGCGGGTAGTTGCGGGTCGTCGGCGTCGCAGATGAATCAGTTGTCCGACGAAATCCGGCTCAAGGTGCAGGATCATCCCTGTTACTCGGAAGAGGCACACCACCACTTCGCGCGCATGCATGCGGCGGTGGCGCCCGCCTGCAACATCCAGTGCAATTACTGCAACCGCAAGTACGACTGCTCCAATGAGTCGCGGCCCGGCGTGGTATCAGAACTGCTGACGCCCGAGCAGGCGGTGAAGAAAACGCTGGCGGTGGCGGCGGCGATTCCGCAGATGTCGGTGCTCGGCATCGCCGGGCCGGGTGACCCGCTGGCCAACGCGGAGCGGACGTTTGCGACCTTCCGCGGGCTGGCCGAGAAGGCGCCCGACATCAAGCTCTGCGTGTCGACCAACGGCTTGTCGTTGCCGGAGCATGTCGATGAACTGGCGCGGCACAACATCGAACATGTGACGATCACCATCAACTGCGTCGATCCGGATGTCGGCGCAAAAATCTATCCGTGGATCTTCTGGAAGAACCGGCGCATCCGTGGCCGGGCCGCGGCAGCGATTCTCATCGAGCAGCAGCAGAAGGGGCTGGAAATGCTGGTGGCGCGCGGCATTCTAGTGAAGGTCAATTCGGTGCTGATTCCCGGCGTCAATGACCAGCACCTGAAAGAGGTGTCGCGCATTGTCAAGGCCAAGGGTGCGTTCCTGCACAACGTCATGCCGCTGATCGCCGAAGCGGAGCACGGTACCTTTTACGGACTCATGGGGCAGCGCAGCCCGACGCCCGATGAGTTGAAAAATCTGCAAGATGCCTGCGAAGGCGACATGAACATGATGCGGCACTGCCGCCAGTGTCGCGCTGATGCCGTGGGTTTGCTCGGCGAGGATCGTGGTGCCGAGTTCACGCTGGACAAGGTCGACGCGATGGAGATCGACCATGAGGCCGCACTGGCGCGGCGTCTGGCCTTGCGCGCGAACGTCGCGGCGGAGTTTGAAGCGAAGCGAGCCCGGATGCACGCACCCGTGACTCAGGTGGTGACTTTGCATAGACCCGCCAAGGTCGTACAGGGGCGTCCGGTCATGATGGCCGTCGCCAGCAAGGGCAGCGGTGTGATCAACGAGCATTTCGGCCATGCCAGGGAGTTCCTGATTTACGAGGCGAGCGAAACCGGTGCCCGTTTGATCGGCCACCGCAAGACCGATCTTTACTGCTCCGGCGACGATACTTGTGGCGACGGCGAATCGGTGCTCGACCGAACGATTCGCGCGCTTGAAGGTTGCGAGCGGGTGTTGTGCTCGAAGATCGGCATCGAGCCCTGGGGTCGGCTGGAAGCGGCTGGCATCAAACCCGACGGCGAGCATGGCATGGAACCCATCGAGGACGCGGTCATGGCAGTTTGGCGCGAGATGCTGACCAGCGGCAAGCTGGCCACGCCGGTTGCCGAAAGAAAGCGTGCCTGATGGCTCTGACAATCATCGAAAGCTGCGTTAATTGCTGGGCTTGCGCGCCGCTGTGCCCGAACAAGGCCATTTACGAAGCGAAACCGCACTTCCGGGTCGATGCCGAGAAATGCACCGAATGTCTCGGCGAATTTGCCGAGGCGCAGTGTGC
>JAIFNM010000164.1 GCA_020047725.1 Betaproteobacteria bacterium | reverse complement strand
GTGGAGGCATGGACAACAGTAAAGGAGAGATGTCATGTCGCTACAGATAACAAACCACGCACGAGCCCGCCTTCAGCAAAGAGGTATTTCCATGCCAGTGCTGGACTGCCTTCTGACCTTTGGAAAGAAGGTCCATGACCATCATGGAGCCGAAATTCTTTTCTTTGATCACCAGGCACGGAATCAGATTCGTCGCACCTATGGCGAACATTACTTTAAGCACCTCGAATCCAAGTTGGATACCTACGCAGTTATCGGATCCGACGGAGCGGTACTGACGGTCGGCCATCGCACCAAGCGAATCAACCGTCATTAGAAATCAGTATTCGTCAGCAAGCATAGGAGAAAAGAACTCATGTATCCCCACAACTATCTATCAGACGAAGAGAATATTGACGACTTCGACAGCGACGATTGGGCTAGTCGGCTCGGCATAAGGCTTGTAGATGATCAGTGGGACCGCATCGCGGAAGAGACTGAACGCGATGGCGCCTATGCCAAAGATTGGGAATTCATCTCATACCAGGTTAGGAGCCAGCAAGACTTCATTTGTGAAGACTGCGGGGTGGATTGCTCTAAGCACACCTACTTGCTACACACACACCATATTGACCATAACAAGGGGAATAACCATGCAGGAAACCTCCGGGCCCTATGCCTTGTATGCCATTCCGCGTATCACCCTCACATGGTTAATGACCTGATGCAAGAGCATGTAAGCCAGGTCCTTGAACTTCGAACAACTCGCTACCGGCAAGGTAATGCACCTTATGCCGACAGAAATGAAATTATGCCTCCTCAATCGCCACTGATCGGGAGAACAAGATGAACGTTAGTCTTACCCATTTCGATCTAGGACCACTGTTCTACGGTGTGGTCATGTTCCTGGGGATCGCCATTATGTGGTGGAAGTTGTCCACGGGACGCTGGCTCGGCCTAGTTGTCGATGTTTGCGTATTCGCGCTCGTTTTCAAGCTTCACGGTGGAACTATGGCTGGTGGCTTCGCTGCGATGGTGGCAGCGCTACTGGCCGGGATGATTCTCCCGATGATGATTCGGCGTTAGGGGGTGGCAGCCATGAGCCAGCAACTTCTAATTGCCAATCAATTTTCGGAACAATCCAGAGCCCGCATCGCCTCGATTTACAGCGAGTTGGCATTCGCTCTTTCGAGAATCGAGCGCGACGCAATCAAAACTTGGGGAATTCGGTCAAGCAAACGGCTTCTGTTACTTACTGCTCGCAGAGTCGGAGGGATGGCACGCCTCGCAACGATGCTCATCCGTGGCGGTGGCGGGGAACTAAAGGGGATACTCCAGGCGCTCAAACAAGGCCGCATGGCCGCGCATCTTGGTGACCGTACTGCCGGTGCCATAGACGGAAGTATCACAATTGGGCGAGAGGGCGCGAGAGTAATTGGAAACATAGCCACTGCTCTCATTAAAGATCCGCGTTCGACCGCACCCCTACTGATCGGAGGGGTGTTGGGATTTGGGGCCGGCTCTGGCGGGGTCGATGGCAACGGAGGTATTCCGGACCTCGATTTGGTTGCTGGCATAGGCGCACACCGATCTCCAATTACTCATACCGTAATTGCGGGGATTGTTGCCGAAGGGCTTCTGCTCGCCTTTGCGGACTTGGCGGCAGAGGTGCACGGAAGATTGCCCGTTCAACACGATCCCATTTGGGATGGTCTCGCCAAAATCGGGCGGCCGCTTACCGAGAGTCTGGCAATCGGCACAAGCGCCGGTCTTGCTTACCACCTTCTCGTCGATGCGTTTGTTCAGCCGGGGGCTTATCACGGAGTTCCTTTCCACATGCCAATGGAAGCTCACCAGACCATTTTTGCAGCAAATGGCGTGATTGAAGGGGAGTACGCAGCATCTCGCATGGCAGAGCGGCAACCAGCAGAAATCATCCAGGGAGGTGTTCCGGCCAAGTCGCCTGGGCGTCGATTTGTTGATGCAGTGGCGAATGCATCCAAGACCGCCACTGCTGATGTGAAAAATGCATTTAACAGGGGGAGGTCATGAACGAGAAACCTGAAATGTCATCGGGACTTGACGAAGCTGCGTTGGCCGCCAGGCTGAAAATCGCTGAATTGGCCAGCACGGATGAATACGGGGTCGTAAATCATTCATGGTTGGTTTTGCATATCTGGCTCGCTCAATGCGACATGGTGCGCTCTGATCAACTCCGAAGAAATAGCAAAGACATGAAGTCAGTAAAGCCATCGGATAGCCTTCTGAGCCGATACAGGCGCCTATTCAGTCAAGTTCTTCCGGCAGTGCTTCCGTTGATGCACGAGTTTTCTGACCCCGAAATGTTCCGTATATGGCGGGAGGCCGGCTATTTCGAGGAACCTGCGGATGACCCTCAATTCATCGACTGCGCGCTCTCAGCCGGATTGCCTATCAGCGCAGAGGATCTGATTTATGCACTGGGTTCGGATGGACCTTACGGCAAGGACGTTTTTCTCACGGTAGCAAAGCAGGTGCATTCAACTCGTGCTCATTGAAATGCCTCATGTGGTGAGCCAACGATGGTCGAAACTGCCAGCCACGGCCTTCGATCCGACTCATCAGTGCGAGCGGTGCGGATTTCGTTGGATTTACCGTTCTCCGAAGGAAAAGATTCGTTCGTTCTTGCTGGACAACTAAGAGGGCAAGCCATGATGCAACCAAAGATAGTCAATGCCGAACGACTCGCCGTCTTTCACTTGCCCGCCGGCTATGCCGCAACTCTGCTTGAAAAGGTCGAGTCTGCAGGCGTTATCGAATACCACTACGTGATGGTCGTATTTGGTCCCGATCAGCAGATCTGCATGTTTACCGGTTCCGAATGGAGCAACTTGGATCCTTCCTACAAGAATGAACCGGTGTTCGGCATTTTCGATGAAGGTGGCCATGCCGGATGCGGAGGGTCTCCTGATTGGCTTGACCCAGCGCTTTTTGTCCTGCGGTCAGTAAAAGCGGTGAAGGAGCGCTTCTCGATTTCAGATCCAGAGTTGTCAGAAGCCGAGGCGTGGGCATTGACTCAGGTTCTCAAGCGAATTCAGGAATTGCCCGGCGAGCCAGACATACCCCAGAAAGGGGCTCTGTGGGCAGCCCTCAGTAAGAACGACGCGCGCTTGGTCGAGTACATGAAAAAGGGAAGGGGCGAATTGCCGGAGGCGGCTTCTGGTGCCCGCAACTGAAGCCGGCCGCACGGGTGCAGCATCTGCGCCCTGCGAATCGGAATATGACTGACGTTCAATAACGGATACCCTTGAGGTCTAAGGCTGAGCAGGGATGCGATAGCAACTCGTTGACACACATAAGCAGCAAGTCTAGGATTTGAGCCCATGATAACTTGATCACTCTCATTTGAACGCACTTGGTAATCCCGCAACGGGGTTCGTGCGTCCATTTTTAGGAGAGTGATATGCAATTCAAGAGCAAGCGTCCCGAGCCGCCGAAGGGTGGCGAAACCATCCCCCTCGTCGTTACTCGTACTGTTACGGTCAAGAACGACACACCGGCAGCAAACCAACCCAAGCACGGCAAACTGAATTATCTCGCCGGCCCACCGAAGAAGAAGGCTGTAAAGCCTGCATCGCCAAGCACTCTGGTGGTTGAAAAGAAGTCCTTCAGCATCGGGCGGTACATAGGCAACGGCGAGCATCTCACGGCCTTCGTTATGCTTGACCCGGACGAGGTGCCCAAAGTCCCAGCAGCGAACGAGTAATAGATGCAGTCAGGGCTGGGAGACCGGCTCTGCTGAACTGGAAACGTTGCTGCTGATAGTTGGTGCGGATACAATCGAATCTTCGAGGGCTAGACTGTTTGTGTTGGCATACCTTCTGGCCCGCCAGTAACACAGTACCCAACGGTCTCTCACCGTTTCGAAGACCCCGCCAGGCGCCAGTCGACGCGGGGTTTTCCATTTGTGGCTCTGCTCCTTTGCCCCTCAAGTGAATTTCGTGTTCTTGCTCATTTTCTTAGCCCCAATTCATCTTGGAAAAAAAAGACCGCCCGAAGGCGGTCTTTTGTCGAGCTAGGGAATGTAACTAGGCTTTGAACTTGGTTTCGAAGTCGTCGCGGATGGCGACCAGCTTGGCCGGCATCTTGGCACCCATCTTGGCGAACCATTCCTTAACACCTTCGAGTTCGCCCAACCAGGTCTTCTTGTCGAGGCTGGTGACGTTGGCAAACTGCTCCTTGGAGAAATCAACACCGGTCCAGTCGATGTCTTCGTAGTTCGGCATCGTACCCAAAATGGTTTGCTGACCGCCAACCTTGCCTTCGCAACGCTCGATAATCCACTTGAGAACGCGGGCGTTGTCGCCGAAACCGGGCCATGCGAAGCCGCCCTTTTCGTCGGTGCGGAACCAGTTGACCATGAAGATCGGCACTTGCTTGTCAGCGGTTGCGCCCATCTTCAGCCAGTGGCTGTAGTAGTCGGCCATGTTGTAGCCGCAGAACGGCAGCATGGCGAACGGGTCGCGGCGGACAACGCCTTGCTGGCCGAAAGCGGCAGCGGTTGTTTCCGAACCGAGCGTGGCGGCAGCGAAAACGCCATGTTCCCAGTCAGCGGTCTGGCAAACCAGCGGCACGGTCGAAGCACGACGACCGCCGAACAGGAAGGCTGAGATCGGCACGCCATCGGCATTGGACCAGTCCTTGTCGATACACGGGCATTGCGAAGCCGGTGCGGTGAAACGGGAGTTCGGGTGAGCGGCCTTGGTGCCTTTTTCCTTGGCGATTTCCGGCGTCCAGTCGTTACCTTGCCAATCGATAGCGTGCTTCGGAGCTGGTCCCATGCCTTCCCACCACACGTCGCCGTCGTCGGTCAGCGCGACGTTGGTGAAGATGGTGTTCTCGGCCAAGGAAGCCATGGCGTTGAAGTTGGTCTTGTCGTTGGTGCCCGGGGCAACACCGAAGAAACCGGCTTCCGGGTTTATCGCGTAGAGACGGGTAACGCCGTCCTTGTCTTTGCGTGGCTTGATCCAGGCGATGTCGTCACCGATGGTGGTGATCTTCCAGCCCTTCATTTCTGCGGGCGGAACGAGCATGGCGAAGTTGGTCTTGCCACAAGCCGACGGGAAGGCGGCGGCGACGTAGTGCTTGTCACCAGCAGGCGATTCAACGCCGAGGATCAGCATGTGTTCGGCCAACCAGCCGTCGTCACGCGCCATGTTCGAGGCGATACGCAGGGCCAGGCACTTCTTGCCGAGCAGGGCATTGCCGCCGTAACCTGAGCCGTACGACCAGATTTCGCGAGTTTCAGGATAGTGCACGATGTACTTGGTGGTCGGATTGCAAGGCCACTTTGGATCCTTCTGGTCGGCCTCCTTCGGTGCGCCAATCGAGTGAACACAAGGCACATAAATGCCGTCGGTGCCGAGTACCGGGAACACGTCTTTGCCCATGCGGGTCATGATGCGCATATTGGTTACAACATA
>JAIFNM010000002.1 GCA_020047725.1 Betaproteobacteria bacterium | reverse complement strand
CAGACTATGTCTATCCGGGGCTCAAACAGTTGCCTAAAAACCTAGCAATCGAGAACGCACCAGACATAGTCAGGAGGGGTAGATAGTGGCGAATCACATGCGGCGAGATGTGGCGTTTCGCCAAATCGGGGCAAGATCCTGCGGCAAGCTGTACTGCGTGATCCAGTCGCTGCATCACGTTCCATCGCGACATCGCTTGGCCGTCCCGATTGGGTAACAATGGAGAGTCCGAATCAAACTGCGGATTTCGCCGAAGCCAGGCCCGAATCGCCCTGACGGTCGAACGCCACAGCGGCACGCTGCGCTGCTTGCGTCCCTTGCCGTGAAGATGAACACACGCGCCCCCATCGTCGAGTACCACCTCGCCGACCTTGACGCCGACGATTTCAGAAACCCGCGCACCGGTGTTGTAGAGCAACAGCAGCAACACATGGTCTCGTTGGCTGAACCATGTTCCATCCGGCGTTCCGATCACCGCCAGCATTTCCTCCCGGGACAGATAGCCGAGCATCGGGCGCTCGAAGCGCTTTGCCGGAACACCGAGCGCGTGCTCGATCACCTGCAGCGATGACACGTCGCGGTGTGCGGCGAACTTCAGGAACGAACGCAGCGCCGCGAGACGGGCATTCCGGCTGCGCACGCTGTTGTGTCGCTCGCGTTCCAGATAATCGAGGAAGGCCATGATCAGGTCCGGCGTGATGTCGGCGAGCGTGATCAGCGCCGGCGACCGACGAAGGCGCGCCTCGGCAAAGCCCAGGAAGAGCATGAAGGCATCCCGGTAGGCGGCAACCGTCTGTGGGCTGAGTGCGCGTTGTTGCGTCAGGTGCTCGACGAAGAAGGCTTGCACGAGGGCGGGAAACGATGGTGGTGGTTTGGCTTGCCTACGCATCATCATCTCCCGCGAGATCGGCGAATTGCTCGAACCGGCCGGCAGCGATCGCCATCAACTCGGGAACGGCGGTGAGATACCAGTATGTGTAGAAGATCTCGGCATGGCCCATGTAGGTCGACAGCGCCAGCATCTTCTGGTCGACATCCGTACCGTCGGCATACCAGCGGACCAAACGTCGGACGGCAAAAGTGTGGCGCAAGTCGTGCAGTCGCGGTGCCTCGTGTCCGCCGCGATTGATCCAGCCGAGGCCGTCGCGCAGGCTGGTAAAGACACGGTGCGCCTGTCGCTCGCCAAGCGCCAGCCCCAGTCGGCGGCCGCGACTGCCGATCAGAAATGGCATGCCGGCTGCCGTCGGAAGATGCCGTTCGCGTCGTTTCCGGTAGCGCGCCAGCGCCGTGACTATGCTGGGATGGATCGGCAGTTGCCGGGACTTTGCGAACTTGGTCTGCCGGATCGTCAGCATCCCGCACTTGAGGTCGACATCCGCATCACGTAGGTGAATGGCTTCGGAAACGCGCAGTCCGGTCGAGGCCATCAGGCCGAACAAGGTTTCGTAGGTAAACGGCCGAAGGCTGCCGGCGGGGCCGAGTCTGCGTGCCGCAGCGAGCAAGTCGTCGATCTCGTCGTCACGATAGATGTGCGGCGCAACGCGGCCGGGTTCCGGACCGAAGTGTGATGCCTCGGGAATCTCGGTGTCCGGCTCGAACTGCTGCAGGTAGCAGATAAAGTGCCGCAGCCGTCCCCAACTCCGCGCCCAGGTGCCCGCATCGCCATTGCCGCTCTTGCCGGCACGCACCCATTCGACCATGAGCTCCGCCGTCAGCGGACCTCGATGGCACTTGGCCTCGACGAAGCGGGCAAAGCCAGAGAGGAAGGCATCACGGGAGCGCAGGTGGAAACCCTGACGGCGACGCTCGGCCAGATAATCGTCGACTCTGGCCTACAGGCTTTGGCGCCGGCTCATGATTCGCTCCCCGGCCAAGGTAACGCGACCCCGGCGAGATTTGGCGTGTCGAGCTTGGCGTAGATCCGGGTGGTTTCCAGAGACCGGTGCCGCAAGACATCGGCAACCTCCTTGAGCGAGCTGCCGTTCTCGACAAGGCGACATGCCAGTGTGTGGCGCAGCACATGCGATCCGGAACCAGGCAAGCCGGCCCGTTGGCAGGCGCGGCGGATCACGTTATGAATCACATGGGTTGTGACCGGGAGGTCACGCAATTCGCGGCGGCAAAGGAAGAGTGCCCGGCTCGCGGTTGCCGGGCGCTCATGCTGCAGGTAATCCGCCAAGGCTTGTCCGGTGGTCATCGGCAGTGGCAGGATGTCCTGTCGTCGCGACTTCGTGCCCTTCAGCGTGACCGTGCCTTCGCGCCAGTCGATGTCGTCAATCGACAGGTTCGCGATCTCTCCGGCGCGCAGCCCCATGTCCAGTGCGCAGCGGACGATGGCATAGCCTCGCCGTGGCTTGCGTCCGTAAGGCAGTGCGGCGAGCAGCTGTTGAACTTCGTCCGGCTTGAGGGCACGAGGCAGTGATGCAAGCTTCCACTGCACCGGCGAGGAAATAGCCGCGCTCAACCCGGCAACCGAATCACCGCAGACAATCCGGTAGCGGAGGTAACTTCGCAGGGCTGTTGCGACTTGAGCGGCGGCAGAATGCGAGGGGCTCTCCCCCAGTTGCCGAGCGATGAAGCGGCGAATATCGACTGCACGTAGCTTGGCCATGGTGACGACACCACCAGCGAACTTCTTTCGCAAAAACTGCCCGACGATGCGGCAACGGTTGCGACGCGTTTCTGCCGCAAGGCCGCGGACGTCACGCAGGTGGTCGTTGTACCGACGCAGTTCGTCGGCGATGGCGTCGGGGCGCTCTGCAGAAGAGCGCACACGCTGCGCGCTCCGGGGCGGTGAGATTCGGTTCATGAGTGTCTCCTGGAGTGAAAACTCCACTTCAGGAGAACACTGAAATTATGTCGAGCTCAAAACTCCATCAACCGCCAGCAAGTCCCAGGGGTACGAGCTTCTCCGCACCGTGTTGCCAGAAGCTCAACATAATCGAGGAATCTACATAATCGGCCTTATGTGGAGCTCCACATAAGGCCGACGAACACTCAGTGGCAGAGCTATCGTTGAGACTGCTGTGCTCGGAAACCTGCTCTTGGAACCCTTGAGAATCGAATGGTCGGTATGGACCGATTCTGTTGAAAAACTCTGCTTTCGGATTTTTTGATGATTTTTGAGGGTGACTTGACCTTTCCCCAGCCGACAATCGTTGGAAATGAAGCGATTCTGAAGGTCGATTTTCGTCGCTTTGAATAGCTGCAAAGAAAAAGCGAGTTATTCAACACAATCGGTCGAACTGGGACAGGCGAATATGCTACGCACCATCAACCTCGGAATGGCACGCCGAGCCGCAGCAAGAGAATCGGAAGTCCCGCCTTTGCTCGCTCACACAGGAACCGGTTCTTTATTCGGACGAGCTCTAATCTGCAATCAGGCTTCGTCTGCCCGATACTCTGAAAGCTCGTTTTGCTTCAGCTTGCCGTCATGAATCCCAGATCGCGCTGACTGAAGTTGCCGATGTTGGGCAGCACGAGTGACAGGTCGGCGTCCGCGACGCCCATCCAGAGCGCCAGCGTGGCCGCGTACTGATCGACCGCCGTGGTCGGGAGCAGGCGGCCGTTGCCGACGTCGGTGGTCGTGTTCAGGGCGACGTCGGGGAACTGCCCATAGATTTTCCCTCCCTGGACGGCGCCGCCGACGATGAAGTGGTGCCCGCCCCAGCCGTGATCGGAACCGTCGCCGTTGGAGAGCAGCGCGCGGCCGAAATCCGAGGCGGTGAACAGCGTCACGTTTTTGGCGATGCCCAGGTTCTCCATGCTCTGTTGGAAATAGGCGACTGAACTGGCGACCGAACCCAGCAGTTCGGAGTGTTTGCCGAGTTGATGGTCGTGCGTGTCGAAACCGCCCAGCGACACGAAAAACACCTGCCGGCGTTGCTGGATGTTTTCGTCCTTCCGAACGCCGATCATGCGCGCGACGATGCGCAGTTGCTGCGCCAGTTTGTCTTGCGCCAGATCGGCGGGCAGCGCGATGCGTGGGTCAGTTTCGGGGAGTCTGGCGAGGGCGGCAGAAACCAGACCGTGGGTTTCAACCGAGCGATTGACGATGCTGGCGTATTCCGTCTGCAGCAGATCGTCTCCGGCCATGGCGATTTGCGCACGCAAAGCCTCCGCGCCTTTGGCCGAGCCGAACAGTTGATTCGCCGCCGAGCGGTTAAAGCCGATGGCGCCGCTGTTGGAAATCTGGTACTGCACGGTCTTGTCGCTGGCCAGAAAGACAGCGTTGCCCGAGGTGGAGATGGCCGTGAACATGTGCTTGCCATTGCGTGCGCTGAGCAGGTCGGCCAGACGGCCGCCCCAGCCGAGCTTGGCGCCTTCCGGCGAAAACGACTGCCAGATGGCTTGCTGGTCGTTATGCGAAAAAAGCTTGGGCGGGCGCGCAATGCTCGTGTTCTTGAACGTCGCGGCATCCTTGATCGGAACAAGCAATGGGCCGACGTTGGCGAGGATGGCGGCCTGCTGGCGTTCGAAAAGGCTTTGCAATGGCAACAGCGCGGGATGCAGGGCCAGCTCGCGTCCGCCGCTAGTGTTGACCGGGTGAATCGGCAGCAGGGTTTCGCGTGGCAGGGCAATCGAGCTTCGTGCGGCGGCGTAGGTATCGTAGGACGCTTTGTCGGAAGGCACGACAGTGTTGTGCGCGTCGTTGGCGCCCATCATGAACAGGCAGACCAGTGCGCGGTAGTCTTCCGGTGCGTTGGCGGCGGCTGCCGCGCCAATGCCGGCAAGCTGCAGGCCAAGCGGTGCGCCGGCCCGGAGCAGGCTGAGGGCGCCGAGGCGACGCAGGAATTCGCGGCGGGAGGCGTTGTTCATGTCCTCTCCTTATTTTTGCACCAGATAGTCGGGCGAAACCATGATCAGCAGGGTGGCGAGCCGGACACGGTTGCGTTTGGCCGTTTCGGCATTGGCGGGATTGTTGGAAGGTACGCTGATCGCAGTAACGGCGTCGACGATGCGCGTTCGGCTGGCGGTGGAAAGCCGCTTGCCGGTGAGCAGCAGATCGAGCGAATCGACGAGTTTTTCGGCCGAATCCGCGATGGCCATCTGTGCGCTGTAGTCGGCCTGCACATCGCGCTTGCCGCCTTCGGAACGGCCGACGCCGGCTTCGATGGTGGTCTGGATGAAATTCGCATACCCTGCGACCGAGCTTTCGCTGACGATCTGCATCTCCGGTGCAACCAGATTGGCGCGGGCAATGGAGGTGCCCGGCGGGGTGTAGCCGGGGCGGTAGAAGTTGAACACGGTCGGCGAGCGCAGCGGGCTTTGCCCGAGGGAGAAGCCCGGATTGTCGGTGTTGCCGATGAGATAGTCGCCCGACGCCGAGCGGGCGTTGAAGGCGCGCATCCATTGCGAAAGGCGCAAGACGGGTTCGCGCAGCTTGCCTGAGCTGCCTTGTCTCGCTTCGGGGTCAAGCAGCACGGCGCGGATCACCTCCTGCATGTCGCCGCGAAC
>JAIFNM010000090.1 GCA_020047725.1 Betaproteobacteria bacterium | reverse complement strand
TTGGCACCTGGATTCTTGATCGCCTGCGCTTCGTCCACCACCGCCACGCGCCATTGCACATCAGCCAACAACGGCAGGCGCAAGAGCCTGCCGTAGCTGGTAATGAGCAGATCGACGCCATCCAGTCGTTGCGCATCCAGCACGCGCAACTCGCTCGCCGGCATGGCCGAAGGGTGGGCAATCAATATACGCAGGCCGGGGGCGAACCGTTCCGCCTCCGCCGCCCAGTTGGCCAGCAGCGAAGCGGGGGCAACCAGCAGGCTGGGACGCGCTACGTTCAACCCGCCCTGCTCCTCGCGCTTGAGCACCAGCAGCAGGGACAACACCTGGATCGTCTTGCCCAACCCCATGTCATCGGCCAGGCACGCGCCCAAACCGAGGCGGGTGAGCAGGTAGAGCCAGCGCACGCCGGCTTCCTGATAAGGACGCAGGGTGGCCTTGAGTTCGGCGCCGGGGCTGACGTGCGCCAGCCCTTCCGGCTGCCGCAGGCCGCGCAAGGTTTCTTCCAGCCAGGTGCCGGCGGAAAGCTGCGCCCAATTCGCATCGTCGGCAGCACCGGCCTCATCCAGCGAAGCACCGGCCATCAGGCGCATGGCCTCAGCGAAGGGCAAGCCGTTCTCCGAAGCCGACTGTTCGATGGACTGGAAGCGCTCCAGCAAACGGCCGAGCCGCTTGCGATCCACCTCGACCCAGTGGCCGCGAATCAGTTGCAGGCCATCCACGCCCTTCATCATGGCCTTGATTTCGGCCGCACTGAGACGTTCGCCGCCGAGTGTGACTTCCATGGAAAAATCAAGCAGCGAATTCATTCCCAGCAAGGACGCCGGTTTGCTGCCGACGCTGGCCTTGATCATTGGCCGAGCAGGCCGTCCCGCCTGCCAGTTACCCGGCGCACGCACGACGATTCCGGCGGCTTCGAGCTTGGGGACATCGCTGAGAAAGCGCCAAGCATCCAGTGGCATCCAGCGCAACGGGTGATAGATGTCGCCCTCCTCGACCATCTCGCGCAACCATTCGCACTGCTCTGCCGCACGTTGCACCGGCAGCAGCAAGGAAAGTAATTGCGCCTTGCTCTTGCCATCCGAGAATTCCGCCAGCGCCCGCGACAAGGGTTGATGCTGCGCCTTGCCATGCGCCGACAGGCGTGAGGTGTAAGTCGCCAGGAAGGCAAAGGGCACTTCCGGGTCCTTGCGATTCTCGGCGAGATTGAAATAGACCCGGCCGACCTGATTCCAGGCTGGATTACAGGCCTTGAGGTAGGCCTGAAGGGGAAGTTTCGCCGCCGACAATTTGGTCCGCAAGGCGGCGTCGAGACTATCCCACAGCGAGACCAGCACCTCCGGCGTCAGGTATTCGCCACCGACCATCGGCGGCAAGTCGACGATCAGCGCTTCCAGAGCGGAATCTTCAGGCACTGCAACGGCGATTTCGCCACCTTCCGGCGTGGCGCACAGCGCCGTCACATAACGCGCGGAAAAATCGCGCCACCAGCCCAGCGCGGGCGGCAAAGCGCAGCCGACTTCGCACGCACCCAACTGCAGAAGGCCATGCCCGGCATCGGTCGCGAAGGCGGCAACAAGGCGATCATGGAGCGCCTGTGGCAATGGCGGCGTATCGGGATCACCAAGCAGGCGCAGATGCCCCTGTGGTGTCAGCAACGGTGCTAGCGCACCGGGGGTGATCGACATTTCCAGCACGCGACGTGTGCCTCCTTGTTGGCAAGAGGCGAACTATATCGCAAGCCGGAATGGGGTGTTCAAGTCTGCCGGCGAAAACCAGCGCTTTCCTATAGGGCAGGCCGAGAAGCTCGCAAACAGGCCCTATTGGCGACGCATGCCGCGAGAAGCTCTTGGATATTCGTTTGCACGGCATCGCGTTTGAAGATGCCCGTATTTATTGCCTTGCAGGCCGACTACAATTTATTTGTCCGGCTCTTCAGTAAAAACTCGTGCATTGCAGCTGGCCCGCGGATCGACACTCCATCACCAATCTTTTTCAACAAGCTTGCAAATCTGAAAATCCTTCATATAATGCAAGCAAACGTTTGCGCAAACGTTTGCTTTTCGGCGCGAGCCGAATATATGGAGTTAATGGCTTCAAAAACCGTGTCTTTTCTGTGTCACATAAAACAAGGAGAGTTCCATGAATACTCGTCGCACTGCAGTCAAATCGCTGGCCATGCTGGCCGTACTCGCCGCCTTCCCTCTTTCGCAAGCTTATGCGGCAGATTCCAAGCCGAAAGTCGCACTGGTGATGAAATCGCTGGCCAATGAATTCTTCCAGACCATGGAAGAAGGCGCCAAGGCTCACCAGAAAAAGAATTCCGCCGATTACACACTGATCGCCAACGGCATCAAGGATGAAACCGACACTGCCGCGCAGATCAAGATCATCCAGCAGATGATTGTTGAAAAGGTCGACGCGATCGTCCTGGCGCCAGCCGATTCCAAGGCACTGGTTCCGGTAGTCAAGGAAGCCGCCGACAAGGGCGTGCTGGTCGTAAACATCGACAACAAGCTGGACGATGGCGCACTGAAGGAAAAAGGCCTCTCCGTTCCCTTCGTCGGCCCTGACAATCGCAAGGGTGCGAAGCTGGTTGGCGACTATCTGGCCAAGCAACTGAAGGCCGGCGACAAGGTTGGCATTCTCGAAGGCGTATCGACCACATTCAACGCGCAGCAACGCACCGCTGGGTTCCAGGATGCAATGAAGGAAGTAGGCGCCGTCGTGGTTGGCGTGCAGTCCGGCCAGTGGGAAATGGAAAAGGGCAACAAGGTGGCGAGCGCCATGCTGCGCGAACATCCTGACATGAAGGCCTTGCTCTGCGGCAACGACAACATGGCCCTCGGCGCCGTAGCTGCGGTCAAGACCGCCGGCAAGACGGGCAAGGTCAAGGTCGTCGGCTACGACAACATCAACGCCGTCAAGCCCTTGCTGAAAGACGGCAAGCTGCTGGCCACCGCTGACCAGTACGCCGCCAAACAGGCCGTATTCGGTATCGAAACCGCGCTCAAGGCACTCAAGGCCAAGACCGCGCAGAACGATCTTCCGGGCGCCGTTGAAACTCAGGTTGATCTCGTAACCAAGTAATCATCAAGCAATAAATAAACGCAAATCAGACAGTGTCCGTTTCCCTTGCCGGGAATTCGGGCACTGTCGGGTTGCGGAGCATGGAGTTTCCGGATGAGTCTGCCCCCGTTGCTGCACGGCGAGAGCCTTGGCAAAACCTATGTCACACCCGTTCTGAGCGACGTCTCTTTCGACCTGCAGGCCGGCGAAGTCCTGGCGCTTACCGGAGAGAATGGGGCGGGCAAGAGTACCCTGACCAAGATAGTCGCCGGTCTGATTCCGCCGACCGGAGGCGTGATGCGTCTCAATGGCGAAGCCTTTCAACCGGCCTCGCGCCGCGATGCGGAGCATCTGGGTGTACGCATGGTGCTGCAGGAGCTTGGTCTGATACCGACACTCACCGTCGCTGAAAATCTGATGCTCGATCACCTGCCGAGCAAGGCCGGCTTCATTCGTCGCGACGTATTGAACGAAGCCGCTGAACGACAGATGGCCAGCATTGGCCTGGAACACATCAACCCACGCACGCTGGTCGGCCAGTTGGGCGTCGGTCACCAGCAGATGGTGGAGATCGCCCGCAACCTCGTCGGCGATTGTCGGTTGCTCATCCTCGACGAACCGACAGCGGCGCTGACCAGTCGCGAAATCGATCACCTTTTTGCCCAGATCGCCCTGCTCAAGCAGCGTGGCGTGGGCATCATCTATATTTCCCACCGGCTCGACGAATTGCAGGATGTCGCCGACCGCGTGATGGTTTTGCGCGATGGCCGCCATATCGACACCCGCCAGATGAGTGAAGTGAATCAGGACGACATCGTACGTCTAATGGTCGGCCGCGACGTGCGCGAGTCCCTCGACCGCCCCCGCCGCCCCGCCGGAAAACTGGCGCTGGAAGTGCGCGGAATGAGTCGCGGCAAGGTCGTGCAGGACGTGAGCCTGGGTTTGCACCACGGCGAAATCCTTGGTGTTGCCGGCCTTGTCGGCGCCGGCCGAACGGAGTTGTTGCGCCTGATCTACGGCGCCGACCGACGCGATTCCGGCGAGATATTTCTGGACGGCGATACAAAGCCGGCCGACATTCCGACTCCGATGTCCGCTGTAAGTCAAGGCATCGGGCTAGTGACGGAGGACCGCAAGACTCAGGGCTTACTGCTGCCGCTGCCTATCCGCGTCAACGCCACGCTGGCCAACATCGCAGCGATTTCGCACAAGGGCTGGCTGCAACCGGCCGACGAGCGCGCACAGGTCAACCGTTTAAGCGATCTGCTCGGCGTTCGCAGCCAATCCATAGAACAACCGGTGGGCGAACTCTCGGGCGGCAATCAGCAGAAAGTGGTTTTTGCGCGCTGGCTGCACCGCGACTGCAAGGTCTTGTTGCTCGACGAGCCGACACGCGGCGTCGATATCGGCGCGCGGGCCGACATTTATGCGCAGATGGATCAACTGGCCGAAGCTGGCAAAGCGCTGCTGATGGTCTCCAGCGATTTGCGCGAACTCATGTCGGTATGCGACCGCATTGCCGTGATGAGCGCCGGCCGCCTGGTCAAGGTTTTCGAACGCGGTGAGTGGACGCAGCACAGCCTGCTCGAAGCCGCATTCAGCGGTTACCTTGCCAGTGGTACCGCCACCACACCCTCCTCCACCGAAATGACGCATCACTGAGGTTCAGATGAAAAACAAAGCCTTTCCAAACGCCAGCTTCGGCACCTCATTGCGCGGAGCTCTGGGCAACTATCTCGGACTGATCGCCGCGCTGGTCATGATGGTGATGCTGTTCGGCTCGCTGAGCGAGTATTTCTTCTCGGCCGAAACCTTCATCACCATTGCCAATGACATCCCGGCCATCGCGGTTACAGCCGTCGGCATGACCTTTGTGTTGATCATCGGCGGAATCGACCTGTCGGTCGGCTCGGTGATGGCGCTGGCGGCGGCCGTGGCCGGTATCGCCATGATGCAATGGCACTGGCCGCTCTATCTGGCGCTATTCGTGGCCATGGGCATGGGTGCCGTGGCTGGCCTGCTCAACGGTGCCATTTCGGTGACCTGGCGCTTGCCGTCGTTCATCGTCACGCTGGGCATGCTGGAAGTGGCGCGCGGCGCGGCCTACATTGCGACGGACTCGCGTACGCAATACATCGGCGAGCCCGTGGAGTGGTTGAGCTCACCAATGCTCGGCGGCGTGTCGCCGGCGTTCGTGATCGCCATCATCATTGTTGCCATCGCACATCTTGTGCTTACGCGCTCCGTATTCGGTCGTCACATGATCGGCATCGGCACCAATGAAGAAGCCATGCGGCTGGCAGGCGTCGATCCGCGCCCGATCAAGATCGCGGTCTATACGCTGCTGGGCGCGCTGGCCGGGCTGGCAGGAATCATTCAGTCCTCGCGCCTTGAGGCGGCCGACCCCAATGCCGGCATCGGCGCTGAACTGGTCGTAATCGCCTCGGTTGTTATCGGCGGCACCAGCCTGATGGGTGGCCGCGGTTCAGTCATCAGCACCTTTTTTGGAGTTCTGGTAATCTCGGTGCTGGAGGCCGGGCTGGCGCAGATCGGCGCAACCGAGCCAACCAAGCGGATCATTACCGGCTGCGTGATCATCGCCGCGGTGATCCTGGACATGTACCGCGAACGCAGCAGAAGCCGTCGCACCTGAACCGATGACTGAGAATCGAGCATGGCGAACATCAAGAATGTAGCTCAACACGCGGGGGTGTCGATCACGACCGTATCACACGTGGTCAATGGCACTCGCTTCGTCAGCGAAGCTGCCCGCCTCCGGGTCGAGGAGGCGGTACGCGAACTGGGCTACGTACCGAGCGCCGTGGCACGCAGTCTCAAACATAACAGCACGCGAACCTTCGGCATGGTGATTCCGAACAACTCGAATCCCTACTTTGCCGAAATCATTCGCGGGGTTGAAGACCGCTGTTTTGCTGCCGGGTACAACGTCATCCTGTGCAACTCCAATGACGATCCCAAACGACAAGCCTCCTATCTTCGCGTACTGGCCGAGAAGCGCATCGATGGCCTGGTATTTGTCGCCACCGGCAGCGACGCCGTGGTGCGGGCCACGCTGGGCGACATAAGAATGCCGCTCGTACTCCTGGACCGCGAAGTCGCGGGCATGACAAACAGCGATCTGGTCGAAGTCAACCACACGGTTGGCGGTGAAATCGCAACCAGGCATCTGCTTGAACTCGGCCATCCTCGCGTCGCCTGCATCAGTGGACCGCCGGGGCTTTCTCCCAGTTCACAACGACGGGCGGGTTGGGTACAAGCTCTGGAGGTGGCAGGCGTTGAACGCAAGGAAAACGATCTTGCCCGCGGCGACTTCACGGCACGCGGCGGATACCTCGCCATGCAGACCCTGCTCAAGCGCAAACCACGACCGACAGCCGTCTTCGTCTGCAATGACCTGATGGCCTTCGGCGCATTGACCGCCGCTCGCGAAGCGGATATTTCCGTCCCCGAGCAACTTTCCATCGTGGGCTTTGACGATATCGACCTGGCTGCGTTCTCGGCACCACCGCTAACCACGATTGCTCAACCCAAACTGCAAATCGGCACGCTGGCGGCAGAGCTTCTGCTGGAACGTGTTGAATCTAATCGCAGCGAAGGGCGGCGAGTGATACTCGACCCACAACTGAAAGTTCGTGACTCCACTGCCCGCTATCAACCGATCAAAACCAAACCATGAGCAAATTCGATTTCTCTCACACAAAAGACAAACCGATCATCGTTGTCGGCAGTCTGAATATGGATCTGGTGATGCGCACGCCACGCGTACCGGTCGGCGGTGAAACCCTTAACGGGCACGAATTCTGCACCTTGCCCGGTGGCAAGGGCGCCAATCAGGCCGTGGCGTGTGCCCGACTGGGTGGCAAGGTCGGCATGATTGGCCAGGTTGGCACGGACGGCTTCGGCAACACCCTGCGTGACGGTCTGAGTGCCGACGGCATCGACGTCAGCGGTGTCAAGCAAACGGCTTCGGTTGGCACCGGCGTCGCCATGATCCTCGTCGAAGACATTGGCCAGAACCGCATTGTCCTTGCGTCGGGCGCGAACGGAATACTGTCGCCCGCAGATATTGACGCCCAGTCAGCCGCAATAAAAAATGCAGCAATGCTCGTGGTGCAACTCGAAGTACCGATGCCGGTGGTGCTGCATGCCATGGAGATTGCCCATACTGCCGGCGTGCCCGTATTGCTCAACCCCGCGCCCGCCGTCGTGCTCCCCGAATCGATCTGGTCGCAGGTAGATATCCTGGTGCCCAACGAGAGCGAAGCGTCCTTGCTGGCGGGGATCAGTGTCCATGACGCCGCCAGTGCTTTCGCCGCCGCACGGATTTTCCGCCAGCGCGGTGTCGGCTGCGTGCTGGTAACGCTTGGCGAACAAGGCGTTGCAGTCCTCGACGATACTGGCGAACGGCACATCCCGGCGCAGGTAGTCAAGGCAGTAGACACCACGGCAGCCGGCGACACCTTTATTGGAGGGCTCGCCGCCGGCCTCATCGAGGGCATGAGCCTCAACGAAGCAGTTTCTCTGGGGCAAAAAGCCAGCGCTCTGTGCGTCACGCGGCACGGCGCACAACCGTCGATTCCCTATCGTCGCGAGTTGGTCTGACCGCTTTTGGAAATATCGAAAGTCCACCGCAAAGACGCAAAGTGGCAAAGGCTACGCAAAGGAGCCGCTTTGTTTCTTAAGCTTTTCTTTGCGAAACCTTTGCTCCTCGGCGTCTTTGCGGTAGATGTTGGGGCATTTGTTCCCAAACTGTGAATCAACAACCGATCAAGGAGAACATCATGCTGAAACACGTACCCGCCTTCATGGACGCCGAACTGCTGTGGGTGCTCGCCGCCATGGGCCACGGCGACGAACTGGCCGTTGTCGACCGGAATTTCCCCGCCCGCTCGGTGGCGATGGAAACTCAATCGGGAAAGCTGATCACGCTGGGCGGCATGAATGCACCGGCCACAATTGGCGGCATCCTGGAGTTGATGCCGCTCGACAGTTTTGTCGAAGCACCGCTGGCGTGGATGGACCCCGTCGATCAGCCCGGCGCCATTCTCTCCGTTCATGCAGATGTGCTTGCAGCCTGCCAGCAAGCCGAAGGCCGTGAGGTCGCCCATGCCGTGATCGAACGCCACCAGTTTTACAGTGCCGCAAAGAAGTGCTTCGCCGTTGTGCAGAACAGTGAAAACAGGCCTTACGGCTGCTTCATTCTCAAGAAGGGCGTCGTTTTCGACTGATCGCCCTTACCGCGGAATGAGCTCATCCTTCCGCGTAAGCAACCAGGCCCGATAGAGCTTCAGCGCCACATGCGCATCGTTGGCTGCGTAGAGCAGCTGGCGTTCGGCCAAACGAGGCGACGCCCAGTTGCTGGTGCCGATCTTCTTGGATTTCTGCAACCGTTCGCCAAAGAAATGTGCGACGGCGATTTTCGCGCCGACCGTACCGCGATGGCCTTTCCCGCGAAGGATTTCGCCGAGATCAAGGACGTTTTTCAACTCAATGCCGAGCCTGGATTTCAGCGCACTGCGGTCATTGCCCAGGCCAAAGCCCACTTTCAGCAGGCGCGGCGATTCCAGAATTGTTTTCAGCGCTTCGCTGCCGGTCGACGGGGAAATCGGGAACAAATAGGCGTGGCTCTCGGTGGCGAGCTGGATCAGGTGCGGGCCGGTCGATTCTTCACCTTTCAGGAAGGTCGGTTTCGATTCCGTATCGAAGCCGATAACGTCGACCGCCATCAATGCGTCGAAGGCTGCGCTGGCCAGAGCATCCGACGTTACCAGCGTGATGTCGGCCAGCGTAATGCCAACGTAGTCGGGCAGCTCGGCCGCGCTTAGCGTCGCCCGGTTGAGGACGACATCGCTCACGGTTGTGCTCCACGATTTTGCGTCATGTTCTTGCGCAGCCATTTCCCGATGGCCTCAATCTCTTCCGGGCGAACAGAATGTGACATCGGGTAGTCCTGCCATTGAAGCGCGTAACCCTGCCGAATCAGCAGATCCCTGGCAGCCACGCCCAGTTGAAAAGACACCACATCGTCGTCGGTGCCATGCGCGGCAAAGATCGGCGTCGCCTTGTTGGCCTCGGTGAACTCTGCCGCCAGCCCCGGATTCGGAATATAGGTTGAAAGCGCGATCACGCCGGCCAGCTTCTCCGGGTGCGTCAGCGCGGTGGCGTAGGCGACGGCGCCGCCCTGCGAAAAGCCCGCAATGAAGATTCGATGGTTCGGTACGCCACGCTCATTCTCACGCGCGATCAGCCGGCGAATCGCCTGCCGCGAGGCAACGATTCCCGCGTCATCGATCGTGCGGCTGTTGATGTCCAGCGAGATGATGTCGTACCACGCCCGCATCACGTAGCCGCCGTTGCAGGTCACCGGAATCATCGGCGCATGGGGAAAGATGAAGCGCACGGCATACCCCTGCAGCCCCAGTTCCGCCACGACCGGCACGAAATCGGAGCCATCGGCACCCAGGCCGTGCATCCAGATAACCGAAAACCGGGGGTTGTCGGCTGTCTCCAGTTCGATGGCGGCCAAGAGTTCGTCCAATGAAGTCTCCTATGTGCAAGGCAAGTGGATCAGTCCGGGCATTATGGCAGAGCTTGGACCGACCTACGTCCCTGCTTGCCAGTTCGCCGTCACGCCGTTACTGTTTCAGGCTTGACCACTGCCGACAGTCCACAATTCGCCATGAGCCTGCAAACCGTACGCGACTTCTTTTCCGCCCGCCAACTGGACATTCCAATCATCGAACTTGAGGTCAGCACGGCCACCGTGGCCCTCGCCGCCGCAGCGCACGGTGTTGAGCCCGGCCGCATCGCCAAGACGCTGGCGTTTCGCCTGAGCGGCGGGCGCGTCATCATTCTGGTCGCGCGCGGCGACGCCCGGATCGAACACCGGAAATTCAAGGACGTATTCGGCCGGGGGAAAATGCTATCGGTGGATGAGGTGGTTGAACTGACCGGCCACCCGGTCGGTGGTGTTTGCCCCTTCGGCCTGGCGCAGCCTCTGCCGGTCTATCTCGATCAGTCACTACTCGATTTTGACGAAGTCCTGCCGGCTGCCGGCGCTGTCCACAGCGCCGTACGAATCAGCCCGGCCCAAATGGCCGAAGTAACCGACGGGCAGTGGGTGAATGTCTGCCAGGAGCGCCCTGCCGCGTAGCTTTGCTTGCGCGACTTTCCAATCAATGCCCCGAAAAGCTCATGGATAAACGACCTGCATCGCTACCATTGCGAAACCCGCATGAATAGTGGATTGCAGGTCATACAATCCGAAGACCTTTGATTTCATTGGGCCTCAGGCCGATCGCCTTAGGCGGCGACTTTATAGTTGACTAAATTTGTCAAGATAGGTAGGATTTGCTTGTCCCAAGGGGGAGTAGCTCTCTGCCGGCGCATCGTCAGTACGGAAAGGTCGAAAGACCTGCCCGGTGTACCGGGCGACCAACAGCTTGAAATGTTGGTCGTGAGTAAGACCTTTGCCGCGCAGGCATCGGTCCGCTACCATGAATTCAGTCGGCCTTTGCAAACGCTGGACAAAGGCACTGCGGCTAACGCAGTATGATACTGGAATCAACCTGGGAGAACTTCAATGGAAACAATTGGCACCTGGTGGATGTGGGCGGGATTCTTCGCCATCGTCCTCGTCATGCTCGCCATCGACCTTTTCGTCGTCGGCGGGGACAAGCAGCATCGCGTCTCGTTCAAGGAGGCCGCAACGTGGTCCGGCATCTGGATCACGATCTCGTTCCTCTTTGCCGGAGCGCTCTGGTGGTACCTCGACGGTAGCGTCGGCCGGGAAATCGCCAACGAAAAAGCGCTTGAATACATCACCGGCTACCTGATCGAGAAATCGCTGGCGGTCGACAACGTCTTCATCTGGCTGATGCTGTTCAGTTTCTTCGCAATTCCGATTGAATTGCAAAAGCGCGTGCTGGTTCTCGGCGTGCTCGGCGCCATCGTCATGCGCACGATCATGATCTTTGCCGGCGTCTGGCTAATCGCCAAGTTCCACTGGATCCTCTACGTCTTCGGCGCCTTCCTGCTGATTACCGGGATCAAGATGTGGTGGTTCGCGGACGAGAAGCCCGATCTTGCCAACAACCCGCTGATCAAGTGGATTCGCGGGCACATGAAGGTCACCGACGCGCTGCACGGCGAGCGCTTCTTCGTCCTGCGCGAGGACGCCGGAAAGCTGGTACGTTACGCCACCCCGCTCTTCCTGGTCCTCGTACTCGTCGAAATCTCGGACTTGATCTTCGCGGTCGACTCGATACCGGCCATTTTCGCCATTACCACCGACCCGTTCATTGTTCTGACCTCGAACGTGTTCGCCATCCTTGGCCTGCGCGCCATGTACTTCCTGCTGGCCGACATGGCCAGCCGCTTCTCGCTGCTCAAGTACGGCCTGGCGATGGTTCTCATTTTCATCGGCACCAAGATGCTGCTCATCGACATCTTCAAGATCCCGGTGTTGTTCTCGCTGGGAGTCGTCGCCGCGATCATTTTCACGTCCATCGTGCTGTCGCTGCGCAAGGAAGCGCTCGATAGCAAGCCCTCAAACGACGACGCCGCCAATACCGGCGCTCGCTAAGGAGAACAGCTCATGCAAAAGAACACTCAATTTTCCATCGGGTACTTCGCCTTCGCGCTGCTCGCCGTCTTCGTCCTGCAGAGCGCCTGGCAGGGCGCACGCACCACCGCGCCCATCCCCTACAGCGAATTCCAGTCGCTGTTGCGTGAAGGCAAGGTGGCCGAAATTTCGGTCGCCGACAACCAGATCATCGGTACCTACAAGGAAGCCGTTGGCAACAAGACCCGCTTCGTAACCACCCGGGTCGATCCGGCGCTGGCCAAGGATCTCGCCCAGTACGACGTCAAGTTCACCGGCGTCATCGAGAACACCTTCCTGTCCGACCTGCTGGGCTGGGTCCTGCCCGCCGTCATCTTCGTCGCCATCTGGATTTTCGCGATGCGCAGATTCGCCGGCAAGATGGGTGGTGGCGGGTTCATGAACATCGGCAAGAGCAAGGCCAAGGTCTATGTCGAAACCGATACCAAGGTCAATTTCGCCGACGTTGCCGGCATTGAGGAAGCGAAGGACGAGCTCAAGGAAATCGTCGACTTCCTCAAGAACCCGCAGAAATCCGGGCGACTCGGCGGCCGCGCGCCGAAGGGCGTGCTGCTTGTCGGCCCCCCGGGTACTGGCAAGACGTTGCTCGCCAAGGCGGTCGCCGGCGAGGCCGGGGTCCCTTTCTTCTCGATTTCCGGCTCGGAGTTCGTTGAGATGTTCGTCGGCGTCGGCGCAGCGCGTGTGCGCGACCTGTTCGAACAGGCGCGCGCCAAGGCCCCCGCCATCATCTTCATTGACGAGCTCGACGCCCTCGGCCGCGCCCGCGGCGCCGGTGGCGCGATGGGCGGCCACGACGAAAAGGAGCAGACCCTCAACCAGCTGTTGGTCGAGCTCGACGGGTTCGATTCATCCAAGGGCCTGGTTCTGCTTGGCGCGACCAACCGGCCCGAAGTGCTCGACCCGGCGCTGCTGCGTGCCGGCCGATTCGACCGACAAGTGGTAGTCGACCGCCCGGACAAGCAGGGACGCATCGCCATACTCGGTGTGCACATGCAAAAGATCCGCCTCGCCGAAGGCGTCGACCGCGCCAAGGTCGCCGACCTGACGCCCGGCTTCACCGGTGCCGAACTGGCCAATCTCTGTAACGAAGCGGCACTGGCGGCAACCCGCCGTGACGCGGAGGCCATCACGCTTGAGGACTTCACCGTGGCCATCGAGCGCATCGTCGCCGGGCTGGAAAAGCGCAATCGCGTGCTCTCGCCGATCGAGCGGGAAACCGTGGCGCACCATGAGATGGGCCACGCCCTCGCCGCCATGTCGGTACCGGGCAGCGACCCGGTGCATAAGGTGTCGATCATCCCGCGCGGCGTTGGCGCGCTGGGCTACACCATCCAGCGTCCGACCGAGGAGCGCTACCTGATGACGCGCGCCGAACTGGAAAACCGCATGGTCGTGCTGCTCGGCGGCCGCGCCGCGGAGGAAATCATCTACGGCCATTTCTCGACCGGCGCCTCGGACGACCTGCAGCGCGTCACCCAGATCGCTCGAGCCCTCGTCACCCGCTACGGCATGCACGCCGAACTGGGCCACATGGTCTACGAGAAGGAACAGGGCAACTACCTCGGCCAGGTCGCTCCGCAGTTCGACAAGCCCTACGCCGAAGAGACGGCACGCGAGATCGACCTGGCCGTACGCGCCATCGTCCAGAATGGCTATCAGCGCACCCTGAACCTCCTGCGCGCTCGCGAGGCGCTGCTGCGCGCAAGCGCACGCGACCTGCTGACCCGCGAGACGCTGGGCGAAGAGGAACTGGCCGCGATCCGCAACCAGGTCATGTCCGAGCAGGCGGCGGGAGGGTGACAATGGACATGCTGTGGATCACCCTCTCACTGGCCGCGATCATTCTCGGCCTGGCCGGCGTTGTGCTGCCGTTGCTGCCCGGAACACCGCTGCTTTTCGGCGGACTCTGGCTCCTGGCCTGGACCGATGGCTTCGCCCGCGTCAGCGAATTCACCATCGTCGCGCTCGGCATCCTCGCCGTGCTGGCCTGGGGCATTGACTATATCGCCGCCACCCTTGGGGTCCAGCGCGTGGGTGCCAGCCGCATGGCCGTTGCCGGGGCGGCCATTGGCACCGTGCTCGGCCTGGCCGCCGGGTTGGTTGGCGTTCTCATCGGCCCGGTGCTTGGAGCAATCGCCGGTGAGTGGCTGGCCCGGCGCAACGGCGCGCAGGCCTCGCGGGCCGGGCTGGCCGCCGGCATCAGTTTCCTGCTGGGCACCGTCGCGAAAATCGGCATCGCCTTTGCGATGGTCGGCATTTTCGCCGTGGCCTGGCTGCTCTGAGAGGCTGTGAAACTATCGAAAATCCACCGTAGAGGCGCAAAGTGGCAAAGATTACGCAAAGCCCCCCTTGTTTCTTATGACTTTCTTTGCGAGACCTTTGCTCCTCTGCGGCTCTGCGGTGGGGGTTAAAGCATTTTTTCACAAGCTCTGAGGTAACGACCATGACAACGCAGACAAGCACGCTGGCAAACCGGGTCGGACGCCTGCTTCCGTTCTCGCTGCTGCTGGCCGCGCCGGTCGTGTTGTTTCTTGGCGTCAGCAGCATTTGCAGCGCTGGCGATTGCCAGCCGGGTCCCTAGGACATGGCCGCCGCCGGCATCGCGATGGCGGTCTGGCTGGCGGTCATCGCGACCGAGGCGAGCGAGTTGCTGCGCGTGCTCTCAAGCAGCTAAAAAAGCCGCTTCGTCGCTCGATGACCCCAAGAGCCTAAGAGCCACTGTGCATCTCACCCAGGCGAGTCGCCTCCTCGTTTTCCTGAATTATGGTGCAACAATTTGTGCGCCAAGGTAGAGTGGGGGAAAACTAATACTGGCGACCTAACCTGCCGTTGGCGGGCTTCAAGGATTGTCCCTTCGACAGACAACTGAAGTCCCGCCAGCCTCGATAGCAAAGGATTCTCCATGAAACTTGATATCTTTCCATGGCGTTCACTCAAGACGCGGGTGACACTCTTCTCGTTGACCATCTTCGTAGCCAGCATCTGGGCCTTGGCCTACTACACCAGCCAGATGCTGCGCGAGGATATGCAGCGCCTGTTGGGCGAGCAACAGTTCTCAACCGTTTCGGCAATCGCCCAGGAGCTCAATGACGGCTTGATTGATCGTAGCCTGGCCCTGGAAACCATTGCTCGAGAAGCCTCTCCTGCCCTGCTGAGCAGCCCGGCGGCCCTGCAAACGCTTCTGGAACAGCGGCCGCTGCTGCAAATCCTGTTCAATGGTGGCGTCTGGGTGACAGGAACCGATGGCACGGCCATCGCGGACGTACCCCTATCGGCACAACGAATCGGTGTCAACTGCCTGGACAGGGATTTCATCACAGCCACTCTCAGGGACGGCAAAGCCTTGATTGGGCAGCCTGTCATGGGCAAAAAACTGAACTCTCCGGTTTTCCCCATGACCGCGCCGATTCACGATGTGCAGGGCAAGATCATCGGCGCCCTGGTCGGCGTAACCGACCTGGGCAAGCGGAATTTCCTCGACAAGATTACCCAGAGCCGTTACGGCAAAACCGGCGGCTATTTCATAATCGATCTGCCCCACCGGCAGATCGTCAGCGCCACCGACAAGAGCCGGGTGATGCAAGCGCTCCCAGCACCCGGCGTCAATGCGTCAATCGATCGCTTTGTTCAGGGGTATGAAGGGTATGCCCTTCTCGTCGATGCAGCTGGGGTAGCCGTTCTTTCCTCATCCAAGGTAATTCCCTTGGCCTCCTGGGCGGTGGCGGCTGCACTGCCCACAGAAGAAGCCTTTGAACCGATCAGCAACATGCAGCGACGAATGTTGCTGGCTACGCTCTTTTTGACGGTACTGGCCGGCGTACTCACCTGGTGGGTACTGCGACGCCAGCTTTCACCACTCGCTGCAACAGCGCAGGCGATGGTGGCCTTGTCCAGTGCTGACCGGATTCCGCAGCCGCTTGCCGTCGTCAGTCAGGATGAGGTCGGCCAACTAGTCGGCGGATTCAACCGGCTGCTTGAAACCTGGTCGCAACGGGAAACGGCCCTGCGCGACACAAAGGAAGACCTCGCCATTACCCTGCACTCGATCGGCGATGCCGTCATCGCCACCGATGCAAGCGGCCGTATCACCCGCATGAATACGACCGCCGAACGCCTGACCGGCTGGAGTCTGACCGATGCCCTTGGTCGTCCCCTGGCCGAGATCTTTCACATCGTCAACGCCGAAACGCGTCAAGTCGTGCCCGATCCGGTACAGTTGGTGATGGCCCATGGTCAGGTGGTCGGCCTCGCCAATCATACGGTTCTACTGGCGCGCGATGGTCAGGAATATCAGATTGCCGATAGCGCCGCCCCTATCCTCAATGCAGCGAGCGAAATTGTCGGCGTGGTACTGGTCTTCACCGATGTCAGTGACAAATACCTTGCTGAGCAAGCATTGGGGGATAGCGAAAAGCGATTCAAAGCCTTGCATGACGCATCGTTTGGCGGCATCTCAATACATGAGAAAGGCGTCATTCTGGATTGCAACCTGGGACTGTCGACTCTGACTGGTTTTAGTAAAGAAGAGCTTGTCGGCATGGATGGACTCCAACTCATTGCAGAAGAGTGGCGCGCTGAGGTGATGCAGAATATCAGCCGTGGTTTCGAAAGCACCTACGAGGTTGAGGGTTTGCGCAAGGATGGTACACGCTATCCAATGAGTATTCAGGGGAAGAACATTCCCTACCATGGGCGTTCGGTCAGGGCCACCGAGTTTCGCGACCTTACCGAAAGAAGGCGTGCTGAAGAGTCAGTGCGAAAAAATGAAACGATTCATCGCACAATGGTGGCCAACATTGGTGACGTCATCGTCATCATCGACAAAGACTTAAAAAACGCCTTCAAAAGCGCGAACATCGAGAAGTGGTTTGGCTGGAAACCGGAAGAACTGGTCGGACAAAGCACCTGGGACAATGTGCATCCCGATGACCTGGACGCCACCCAGAAATTCATTGGCACGCTCCTTGACGCACCCAACGCCTCCGGGGCAACGGAGTGCCGATATCGCTGCAAGGACGGCAGCTATCGTTGGATCGAAATAACGGTGACCAATCTCCTGCATGACCCCGATATTCTCGGGTTATTGGGAAACTACCACGACATCACCGAGCGGAAGAACGCTGAAAAGTACGAACAATTTCGTAGCCAAACGCTGGAAACGCTGGCCAGCGACGCGCCACTTTCCGGCATTCTTGAGACCATTGTGCGCGGTGTGGAGCACCTCAATCCGGCCATGCTGTGCAGTATTCTGCTGCTTGATCAAGACGGTCGCCATCTTTGCAAAGGCATCGCCCCGAGTCTTCCTGAGTTCTATAACGCGGCCATTGATGGGCTCGAAATAGGGGTCGGGGTCGGCTCCTGTGGCACGGCAGCCTACACCGGGGAGCGCGTTATCGTCGCGGATATTGCAACGCACCCGTATTGGGCCCCCTACAAAGAACTTGCCGCCAGAGCCGGGTTGGGCGCGTGCTGGTCGCAACCCATCCACTCTTCATCGGGCAAGGTCCTCGGCACCTTCGCCATTTATCACCGGGACGCGTACTCACCATTGAAAGCTGATCTTTCTCTCATTGATCAATCAGCGCATCTGGCCAGCATCGCTATCGAGCGCAAACGTTCAGAATCTGCCCTGAGCGAGAGTCACGAAACCCTCAGCAGCATCCTGATGACCACGAAGGACGGTTTCTGGCGTGTTGATTCCAGGGGCTATCTGATCGACACCAACCCGACCTACAGTAGACAATCCGGCTATTCGCGGGACGAGCTGCTTTTGATGCATATCACTGATCTGGATGCGGATGAAACCCCCTCCATAACTGCGGAACGCATTGAAGGAATTATCAACGCCGGAAGTGAGCAGTTCGAGACCCTGCATCGGCGCAAGGACGGCACGACCTGGCATGTGGAGGTGAGTGTCACCTATCACAAACTTGCCGGAGGCGAATTCCTGGTATTTCTGCGCGACATCACCGAGCGCAAATGGGCGGAGGAAGTGGTTGAAAAACGGCTCGTGTCGCTGACCCAGCCAATAGACGGCGGCGTCATTGCCATTGACGACTTGTTCAGGCTGGATGAACTGCAACACATTCAGGATGAGTTTTCCGAAGCAACCGGCGTGGCATCCCTGATCACGCTCCCTGATGGCACGCCGTTTACAAAGCCAAGTAATTTTACCCGCCTGTGCAATGACATCATTCGAACAACAGAGGCCGGTTGTGCCAATTGCATCCGTTCCGACAAGATACTCGGAAGGTATCACCCTGAGGGCCCGATTGTTCAGCCGTGCCTGAGCGGTGGGCTCTGGGATGCCGGCGTCAGCATCAGTGTCGGCGGTCATCACGTGGCTAGCTGGTTAATTGGACAAGTGCGCGACGAAACGCAAACCGAGGAAAGCATGCGCGCCTACGCCAGGTTGATTGGCGCTGAAGAGTCCGCATTCATGGACGCATTTTTAGCCGTGCCGGCGATGTCGCGACAGCGATTTGAGGTCGTTGCGAAGGCACTCTTTACTCTGGCTAACCAGCTGTCCACGATCGCCTATCAGAACGTACAGCAAGCGCGGTTCATCACTGAGCGCAAATCGGCCGAAGCAGAACTCGAACAACACCGCCATCACCTCGAAGAGCTCGTAACCTCCCGCACCGACGAACTGGCT
>JAIFNM010000105.1 GCA_020047725.1 Betaproteobacteria bacterium | reverse complement strand
GGCGCGCGTTCGCGGCAATGAGGACAAGTTCGCCCAGGTGATCGAGCTCTTCCTCCTCGGGCACGAGCACGATCCCGAAAAGCTCCCGGCCGCTCTCGGGGCCGATGATATGGAACTCGCCGAACAACTGACGCACGCCCTGAAAGGCTCCGCCGGCCTCATCGGTGCCAGGGCCGTGGCTGAATCAACGGCAACGCTGCTTGGGCTGATTCGAGGAAGGGCGCCAAGGGAAGAAATTGAAACCTCTCTGGGCTCACTGGTGCCTTTGTTGCAGAAGCTCATCGCCGGTCTGAAGACTATTCAGCACAGTGGCGGTACCGCCCCGCCGGCCCAATCACTTGACCCGGATCATTGCAAAAAGGTTATTTCGCACCTTGAACACTTGCTCGAAAGCGGCGATATGGACGCTGGCTTGTTTGCCCGCGAGGAGAGCCTTGTTCTGCAGGCATCGCTCGGCGAATCGAGTGCCGCGATGCTGTCGGCCATCCAGGTATTTGATTTTGAACGCGCGCTTGCAGTATTACGTGCGGCGAAGAACTGATGCGTAAGCGGCTGATCCTACTGTGCCGCGCATGCGAAGAAAATTACTGGGAATGGGCGTGGTAGCGCGGCATGGCGTCCACAACGATGCGGACGAGTTCGGCAATCGATCCGGCTTCCAGTTTCTGCATGATCAGTTGCCGGTACGTTTCAGCCGTCCGGACGCCAATCCCGAGTTCTCCGGCAATGACCTTGGTCAGCTTGCCTTCGAAAATCCCTTGCAGGACTTCCTTCTCGCGCGGCGTCAATTGCGCAATTCGCTCACCGATCCTGCGGTTACGCGACAAAAGTTCCGAACGCTCCCGATCAATGCGCAAACCATCCTGCACGCGTTCGATCAGGTCAAGCGATGAAAAAGGCTTCTGAAAGAAATCAAGCGCGCCACCACGCATGGCTTTCACCACCGAATGCACTTCAGCGTAAGCCGAAATGAAAACGATCGGCAGGTTTACCCCACGCTTGTGCAGTTCATCCTGGAGTTCCAGGCCACTCAGGCCGGGCATACGCAGATCACTGACAATGCATCCCTCAAGCCCGCTCAGGTCCTGTTCTAAAAACTTCACGGCGTTTTCGAACACAACGTAAGGCAAGCCCACGGATTCTGCCAAATCTACGAGCAGAAAAACCGCTACCGGATCGTCATCGATCAGATAGACTTTTGGGACCGCGTGCCCTGACTCGTGTGTATTCATCTGCGTTAAAAATGGGCCGAAGTGGTAAAGATAATACAAATTCGAGTTTTACGCTGCAACTACATGAAAAAGATCACGAAAAAAAACGGCTCCGTGCAGGAACCGTCTTTTTAAACGCCCGATCAAGGCATTTGAGCACTATTTGATGAAGCCTCGTGCCTTCATGTTATCGCAGCCGTTCTGGCGTGGGGCCTGCAAGGTGACTCCCTTCTCCTTGGCGCGTGCTTCCATGAGGCCGCGATGTTCCACCTGCGCCACCTTGCATTCGTCGTAGGTCTTGACCGCACGCATCTTGGCCTGATTGGCGGTTCGCTCTTCTGGCGTCATCAACGACCAGCCGGGGGTATTACCCTGGTTGAATTGCATCCCTCGTCCACCACGCGCTCCCTGCCCCTTGGCTCGCGACCCGGGACCACTATTTTTCATGCAGCGCCCTCCGTCCATACGAGCGCACATGCCCTGGCCTCCATTCTGCATACCGGGGCCTCCGCCCATGCCACCACCCATGCCGGGGCCGCCCTGTGCCAGAACCGGCGCAGCCAGTGCCGCTCCCAACAACGCGATCAGGGTGATACTCTTGAATGTCTTTGTGCTTTTCATGGTAAATCTCCTTGGTTATTGAACTTGTTCCGGACGACGGTTACTTCCGTCTTTCCTTGGATATCATTTAAGCTCGAAGATGTAAGCGGCGTGTTGCATTGACTGGCCATTTTGCATCACAGCGTTGCAGATCGGCCTTGCGTTACAGTGGGTTACAAACTCGGCGCTGGAAGCCAAGAAAAGGGAGTTAAATCCGCCCATCGAACGTTGGCTTTTTGTCGTGCATACAGAATATGAAGGTTATTAGCTCATGGATAAAGCGGACAGCATTCTCATTGTTGATGACGACCCGGAAATCCGCCGGTTGCTGGTCGACTATCTGGCGCGCAATGGTTTCGACGCCATTGCAGCCCGCGACGGGCGCGAGATGTGGCAAATGCTTGATCGACATGCCGTCGATCTGATTGTCCTCGACCTGATGCTGCCGGACACCGACGGTCTGACTCTTTGTCGTGACCTGCGCGCGAAATCCAACCATGCAAGCGTACCCGTGCTAATGCTGACCGCCCGTGGCGAGGAGACCGACCGCATCATCGGCATTGAGATGGGTGCCGATGACTACCTGGTCAAGCCCTTCAACCCGCGCGAACTGCTCGCCCGCATCAAGACCATCTTGCGCCGCACGCGCGCGCTACCGCCCAATCTGCGCCCGGAACCGGTACGTTGCCTGAGTTTCGCCGGCTGGTGCCTGGATACGGCCACCCGCCTGCTCACCGCGCCCGATGGCGTCGCCACGCCACTTTCGGGCGGCGAATACCGTCTGCTGCGCATTATGCTCGACCATCCCAACCGGGTGCTGAATCGCGACCAATTGACTGAGATGATCCAGGGGCGCGAAGCCGAGGCCTATGACCGCGCGATTGACGTTCAGGTCAGCCGCCTGCGTCAGCGCCTGCGTGACGACAGCCGCGAGCCGCAATTGATCAAGACCGTGCGCGGCGAAGGCTATGTCCTGGCGAGCAACGTCGAGGTGCGAAACACATGCGCCTGAATTTGCGCGCCTTCCCCACCAGCCTTTTCGCTCGTATGGCGCTGATTCTGCTGAGCGGCCTGCTTACCGCGCAACTGGCCAGTTTGTGGTTACAGTGGGGGGAACGCGCAAGCGTCGTCTCGCAGGCGCGCGGACTGAATTTTGCTGACCGCGTGGCGGAAACCATCCGCGTACTCGAGGCAACCCCCCCATCGCAACGCAATGCATCACTTTCTGCGGTCCAATCCAGCGATCTGCGCGTCACCCTGATCCCGGACACTCAGGTATCTGAAAACCCACCGCGCGGACAGATTCAGGCGGCAATCAGCACCCGGCTTGGCAGTGACAGGGAAATTCGCTCGGTGGGTGGAGGTGGGGGTGGCAGTGGCGGCGGAATGCATGGAGGTTCCGGAGGAATGCAGGCGCATGGGAACCCGGTGCGCAGCTTTGATGTGCGCCTGATTGACGACCAGTGGGTCAGGATTACCGCACTCTCTGAACCCGAAACACCTGCCTTGCCTAACGACCTGATCGTTCAGCTCCTGATCACATTGGTCATCGTCACTGCTGTCGTCATGATCGCTGTCCGGCAGGCGACCAGGCCGCTGAAACAACTCGCTGAAGCCGCAGATACACTTGGTCGCGACCTCGACGCACCACCGCTTGCCGAGAACGGCCCGGCCGAAACGCGCCTCGCTGCGCAAGCGTTCAATCGCATGCAGGCTCGCATCAAACGTCTGATCGACGAACGGGCGCGGGCACTGGCCGCTGTTTCGCACGATCTGCGGACGCCTTTGACGCGTATGCGACTGCGCGCCGAACTCGTCGATGACGAGAAACTGCGCGAGCAGATGGCAACCGATCTCGATGCAATGGCGGCAATGATCGACGCCACACTCGACTACCTGCGTGGTCTTCAGGACAACGAAGCCGCGCGCCCGATCGACATGAACGCACTGCTGCAAAGCCTGGCCGACGATGCCGCCGTTCTCGGCAAGTCGATCAGCGTCACTGGCCTGGCAAGCGCACCCTATACGGGCCGTCTCTCAGCGCTGCATCGCGCGTTGCAGAACTTGATCGACAACGCCATTAAGTACGGGCACAGCGCCCGTCTGTGCATTGACGACAATCCCTCCGAGCTGAGAATCGCAGTCGAGGACGAGGGACCGGGTATCCCGGCTGCTGAACTCAGCCGCGTCGGCGAACCTTACTACCGCCCGGATGCGTCGCGCAGCCGCGAAACGGGTGGCGTTGGCCTTGGGCTATCAATCGCAAGGGACATCGCGCTTATCCACGGCGGTGAACTCCGGCTCGCCAACCGTCCCCAAGGTGGGTTCTCGGCAACACTCGTACTGCCGCGAATGCTGGCAAAGGCGCCTTAGTTCCCGCCCAAGCGGTGCTTGAAGCTCGCCCTCGGCCTGGATTCGCTTCCAAGGACTCGGCCAGCGCTGCAATGCCACTGTCCAACCATATTAGGTGCCCCGCCAATACTCGATCTTCGTGTATTGCTGCAGAGCCAAAAGTGATAGAGTTGCCGGGTTGAAATCGCATTTTCTTCGCGTATTCCCAAGCAAACACACGGCCAATTCACTACAGCGCAAAGAGCCAATAACAACAGCTTATAACTGAATGAACCTGGATATCCTTCAGCGACGCTCGCTCAAAGCACGGGTAACTCTCTTCACCCTGACCATCTTCCTGATCAGTGTCTGGTCGCTGTCGTTCTATGTCAGCCTGAAGTTGCGCGAGGATATGCAACGTGTTCTTGCGAAGCAGCAGTTCTCAACCGTTTCGTTCCTGGCCAAGGACGCAAATCGCGAGTTGACTGATCGTCTCGACTCCCTCGGGAAGCTGGTCGGGCTGATCGGTCCGGACATGCTGAACAATCCATCGACCTTGCCCGAATTTCTCGAAACGCGCCCGGTGCTTCTGAACCAGTTCAACGGTGGGTTCATCGCTCTGAGCATCGATGGTACGGCCGTGGCCGAATCGCCTGTTTCAACGGGGCGAATCGGCACCAACTACTTGAACATCGACATCATCAGCGCCGCACTCAAGGAAGGCAAATCCACAATCGGCCGACCATACATGGACACAATAATGGCGGCACCTGTTTTCGCCGTAGCCGTACCGGTGCGCGATTCTCAAGGTAATGTGATCGGAGCCCTGGCTGGAATCGTCAACCTGAGCAAGCCGAATTTCCTGGATCAATCGACGGAAAGCTACTATGGCCGAAGCGGCTATTTTCTGCTGGTAGCCCCCAAGGATCGGCTAATCATTTCAGGAACCGGAAAGACGCGCATGCTGGAGGCGCTCCCGTCCGCCGGCGCGAATCCACTGCTTGACCGCTTCGTTGAAGGCTATGATGAAACAGGCGTTACGCATGACGCCAATGACGTCGCAATTCTGGCGTCCGCGCGGCGCATACACGTTGCCGAGTGGTTTATTGTGGCCGCGCTACCAACAGACGAGGCCTTCGCCGTAATCTACAGCATGCAAAGCTACATGCTTGAAGCAACTCTGGTGTTGACCCTGTTGGCAGGAGGGCTCACCTTGTTATCCGCCATAAGGACACTGACCAGCCTGTCGACTACGAATCAGTCACCCCAGGCCCTGCCCATCGCCAGCCACGACGAAATCGGAGAACTCATTGGCGCCTTTAATACCCTGCTTGAAACACTCGGACAACGACAGGAAGCGCTGAAGGAGAGTGAAAAACGTTTCAGCATCTTCATGGACACGCTGCCGGCCGCCGCATTCATCGAAAACGAATCGGGCACCACGATCTATGCCAATCAGTACATGACGGACATCATCGGAATTCGCGCCTGGCCCGGAAGATCCGCATGGAGTCTTTTCCCACCCGAGATAGCGGCAAAGCTAATTGCCGATGATCAGGACTCACCTGAAGAAGGCTACGTGGTTCTCGAAGAGCAGGTGAAAAACGCGAATGGCCAGATGCGGCTCTACCAGACGCACAAGTTCAGCATTCCCAGAGAGGGACAACCCTCACTGATTGGCGGAATCGCGCTGGACATCACTGAACACAAGCAAATGGAAGAGCAAGTCCGCGAGCAGTCCCTGCATGACGCGCTCACCAAACTGCCGAACCGCCGACTACTCAATGACCGCCTGAGTCAAGCCATGGCCGCCAGCAAACGAAGCGGTTGTTATGGCGCTCTGCTGTTCCTCGATCTCGACAACTTCAAGCCATTGAACGACTCACATGGACACGAAGTGGGCGACCTGTTGCTCATTGAAGTCGCTGATCGGCTGAAAAACTGTGTTCGGAGGTCGGACACCGTTGCGCGCTTTGGCGGTGACGAGTTTGTAGTTATTCTCAGTGAGTTGTCTGAGCACAGTGAGGAATCAAGCGCGCAAGCCGGACTCATTGCAGAAAAAATCCGGGGCTCTTTGGCCCGCCCCTATCTGATGACGATCAGGGAGGCTGACGGCAGCGAAACGACCGTCGAACATGATTGCACGGCAAGCATCGGCATGGTGTTGTTCATCAATCAGGAATCCAGTTCGTCAGATATTCTCAAGCGTGCAGACACGGCAATGTATCAAGCCAAGGAAGCCGGGCGAAATCTTGTAAGGGTCTATGACAGCAAAGCCAATTCAACCGGTTGAATTGGCGGTCAAGACGCAGCTATCGTCGCATTGCTGAATGGGTTGGCGGAGTGGACGGGACTCGAACCCGCGACCCCCGGCGTGACAGGCCGGTATTCTAACCAACTGAATAAAACCTTGGCGTCCCCACGGGGATTCGAACCCCGGTACCTACCGTGAAAGGGTAGTGTCCTAGGCCTCTAGACGATGGGGACCCGGACTTGAATCTTGTATTACCTGCTCGAACAAACACACGCTGGTTGCGGGGGCAGGACTCGAACCTGCGACCTTCGGGTTATGAGCCCGACGAGCTGCCAACTGCTCCACCCCGCGCCCGATTGATACCTGCGCCTGCGGTTACGACAACAACTGAACTACAAAAAACTGGAGCGGGAGAAGAGTCTCGAACTCTCGACCTATACCTTGGCAAGGTATCGCTCTACCAACTGAGCTACTCCCGCGTAAAACCTGGCTCCTCGACCTGGGCTCGAACCAGGGACCTACGGATTAACAGTCCGGCGCTCTACCAACTGAGCTATCGAGGAATAAACCTTCTGGTGCCCATGGGCAGGATTGAACTGCCGACCTCTCCCTTACCAAGGGAGTGCTCTACCACTGAGCTACATGGGCAGAGCCT
>JAIFNM010000049.1 GCA_020047725.1 Betaproteobacteria bacterium | reverse complement strand
TTCGACATCTTCCGCTGGATTTTTGGCGAAGAGGCCGAGACGGTTTATGCGACAGCCAGCGCCCTGACCGACCCGACCATCGCCACGTTGGCCAACGACGCCGATACCACGGCGGTGACCATCCGTACCGTGACCGGCAAGCTGGCACAGATCCATACCTCGCGCCGTGCCGCCTACGGCTACGATCAGCGTTTCGAAGTGCTCGGTTCAAAGGGCATGCTGCAGGCCGGCAACCACCGTCCAACCGAAGTCGTTGCATCGGGCCCTGACGTTGTTTCGGCCGACAAGCCGGAACACTTCTTCCTCCAGCGCTATGAGCGGGCGTACCGTATCGAGCTCGACCACTTCGTGGCTGTACTCGGTGGCCATGAGAAATTGCGCGTCAGCATTGTAGACGGCGTCAAGGCGCTTGAACTGGCTGACGCAGCAACCACCTCCTGGCGTGAAGGGCGGGTCGTTCGCCTACGTTAAGCGTCGTTCTAGTTCTTGCCGGCATCCCGCATGCCGGCAAGAACGGCCTTGCGCTACAATCCCGCACAGAAGCAGGGCTCTGCCACCGGTTGTGGTGGCGGCAGTTCGCTTGGCAAACCATCACGGGCGTCGAAAACATGGAACAAGATAGCGGAGTTGAAGACCTGATACAGCGGGTTTCGCACGAATACGATGACCTGTCGAAACAGCTGAAGGTGATTGCTCAGTACATCACCGAGAATCGTCAGCAGATGGTGGTTGTGCGCATTCTGGATGTGGCCACTGCATGCGGAGTTCAGCCATCCGCGGTCGTACGCTTTGCCCAACGCTTCGGTTTTTCCGGCTTTTCGGAACTTCAGGCCGTTTTTCGTGATGCCTATGCCAGTGGTGCTACTGCGGCCGGCTATCAGCAGCGGATACAGGCGGTAATCAGTGAGCATCCGGCGCAGATGGGCAGTGTCGAACTCGCTCACGGGTTCATGAGAACTTGCCAGGCGGGGATTGCCACACTCAACGAAGAGCTGGATGACCGCGCCTTTGAACGTGCGGTAAACCTCCTGCAGGACGCACAGCATATCTACATCATGGGCGTACGCAGGATGTTTCCGGTCGCTTCCTACCTGAGCTACGCACTGCTGCATACACGCAAGCGCGTCATCATGATTGACGGACTTGGCGGCCTGTTCAAGGAACAGATTGAGGGACTGTCGAAAGGCGACGTTCTTATTGCGATCAGTATGGCACCCTACGGGACCGAAACCCGCTATTGCACCGATTTGGCCATCGAGCGCGAAGCCACCGTACTGGCCATCACCGACAGCTCGCTGTCGCCGATTGCCCGTGCGGCAGCAGTAACGCTCACTGTGCACGAATCCGAGGCGTACTTTTTCCGAGCCTTGGCGAGCACAATGTGCCTTGCTCAATCCTTGTTCATAGCCCTTGCATATCGCCTTGAGCTCAAGATGGAGCGTTCGGACAACCGGCTTGCTCACGACTGAATGTTTAGCGGAGAGCTCTCCGCGCCGTGATGCGCCGGTTGGCAGCAAGCGCTCGTGAGTGAGCGCAGCAGAAGGATTCAGATGAAAAATCAGACCGTTTTTGCCGCTGGACGCAAACACGACGTGGTTTCCATTGGTCGACTCGCCATCGATCTGTATGCCAACCAGTACGGCTGCGATCTCGAAGACGTTTCCTCATTTGCCAAATATCTTGGGGGGTCGTCCGGCAACGTGGCCTTTGGCTGCGCGCGTTTCGGGCTGAAAAGCGCGATGATTACGCGCGTTGGTAACGAGCAGATGGGGCGCTTTCTCGTCAAGACATTGGCAGATGAAGGTTGCGATGTTTCGCAGATCAAGGTCGACCCAAAGCGCATGACGGCGCTGGCGATACTCGGCATCAAGGATCGCCAGACCTTCCCTTTGCTCTTTTACCGGGACAATTGTGCCGATATGGCCTTCGGCCCCGACGACGTTGACGAGGCGTTCATCGCCGATTGCAAGGCATTGCACATCACCGGCACGCATTTTTCGACAGAGAGAGTCAGAGCCGGCAGCCTGCGCGCCCTTGAATTTGCGCATGGGCACGATGTGCGCACGATCCTGGATATTGACTATCGGCCGGTAGTTTGGGGCCTGACGACGCCGGGCGATGGCGAAACCCGCTACATCCCGAGTCCGGAAGTCACTCTCCAGCTGAAGGAAATTCTTGCCCATTTCGATCTGATTGTCGGCACCGAAGAGGAGTTTGAAATCGCTGGCGGCACCCGGGGTTTGATACCAGCACTGCGCGAAGTCCGCCGCCATACTGCGGCTACGCTTGTTGTCAAGCTTGGTCCGCTGGGGTGTGCAGTCGTCGAGGGAGATGTACCGGAACGGATAGAGGACGCCTTTTCGGTCACCAGTCCGCGGGTGGAAGTGCTTAACGTACTTGGCGCCGGCGATGCCTTTCTTGCCGGTTTCTTGTCCGGCTGGCTACGTGGGCGCGACTACGCGAGTTGCTGTAGACGGGGAAATGCCAGCGGAGCGCTGGTCGTTTCGCGTCATGCCTGTGCACCTGCGATGCCCACCGAGGAAGAGCTCAGTTATTTTTTGGATAACGTTCGTACACTGACCGAGCCAGCAAACGACAGTACGCTGAACTGGCTTCATCACGTGACACCAAAGCGTCGTGCCTGGAACGACGTTTTCATCTTTGCGTTTGATCACCGCAGTCAGCTTTACGATCTGGCGCGCCAGGCAGGTGCGCCTGAAAGCCGCTTGCCAGCATTGAAGCGTTTGCTTGTGGAAACCGTCGCGCAGACGGAGAATCGTCTGAAGCTGCACGGCAGTCTTGGGGCGCTGATCGACGACCGTTACGGGGAAGACGCCTTGCACGCAGCGACCGGGCGTGGCTGGTGGCTGGGCCGGCCGGTAGAGCAACCCGGGTCCAATCCGGTGATTTTCGAGTTGGGCAGCTCGATTGGTTCGGTGCTTGAACACTGGCCAAAAGAGCAGGTGGTCAAGTGCCTGATTTTCTATCATCCCGATGACCAGGCAGATCGGCGGCTGGCCCAGGAAAGTCAGGTGCGTACGCTGTGCGAGGCAACCAATGAAACCGGTCATGAGCTGTTACTGGAACTGATCCCCGGCAAGGGGCTTGCACTTCAGGACGATACGATTCTTCGCTCGATGACACGCTTTTACAACCTGGGCATCCATCCGGACTGGTGGAAGCTGCCGTCGTTGACCGCCGAGCAGTGGGCGCAGGTCGATGAACTGATTGAAACCCGAGATCCCTATAGTCGCGGTGTCGTCATGCTCGGGCTCAACGCGCCGATTGAACAGCTCATTATCTCGTTTGAGGACGCGAAGAAAAGCCGTACTTGCCGTGGTTTCGCCGTGGGTCGAAGCATTTTCCAGGACCCTGCACGTGAATGGCTCAACGGTCTGATTGACGATACAACGCTGATTCATCGCTGTTGTGATAGCTTTGAACAGCTGATTCTTGCCTGGCAATCCATCCGAGCCCATAAGTCGGCCGGCTCGCCCTAAGCCCCGAGTTTCGCCATCCTTTTCCCGTCTGGTAACTAAAACTCCTCTCGCTTAGCGCGTGCCAGGTCGGGTTTCTGCGCAGCTTTAAATAGAATTCTTTTTTCATTTGACTTTTGTTTTTAGAACATCTATTGTTTTGCAACAGGTGACATGCAAGAAAAGCAGGGGTTGGATCGAAGCACGGACAGAACCGATTTTTCGCATTATTTTTGAGAGGTAGATAAGCAAATGAGCAACAGTGCAGTAACACAGGGTGTTGCAGAGTCAAGTCCGCTGTTTCGTACTGTCAGCACGACTCAAACGGATTTCTGGAACGATTCATGTTCGATCGACGAGTTGAACTACGCGATCAGCAACGGCGCCGTAGGCGCAACCACCAATCCCAGCATTGTCCTGAACGTTCTCAAGAAAGAGTTCGCTGCCTGGAAGGAGCCGCTGGCACGTCTGATCAGCGATAACCCGACCTGGAACGAAGAACAGGTTGCTTGGCGCCTTATCGAAGAAATGGGTCTTAAGGGCGCAGAGTTGATGCTGCCGATCTTCGAGCGCGAGAACGGCAAGAAGGGGCGTCTGTCGATGCAAACCAGCCCCGTCTACTATCGCAACAGCGAGGCGCTTGTCGAACAGGCCGTGCGTTTCGACGGACTGGCACCGAACATTCAAGTCAAGATGCCGGTTACGGCGGCTGGCATCGATGCCTTTGAAGAAGCAACCTACCGCGGCGTCACCATCAACGCTACCGTTTCCTTTACCGTCCCGCAGGCGATTGCTGTTGCCGAAGCCGTCGAGCGTGGCCTGCGTCGCCGCGAGAAGGAAGGCAAGCCGACCGACCATATTCATCCTGCCTGCACGATTATGGTTGGGCGTCTGGATGACTGGATGAAAGTCGCCGCGGGACGCGACGGCATCCTGCTTACGCCTGGCTATGCCGATTGGGCGGGCGTTGCAGCGTTCAAAAAGGCTTACGGTCTCTATCGCGAACGGGGCTACCGTACTCGTCTACTTGCTGCGGCGTATCGCAACCATCTGCACTGGTCAGAATTTATTGGTGGCGACGTGATCCTCACGATTCCTTATGACTGGCAGGTTCTGTTCAACAAGTCCAGCGTCGAAGTCAAAGAACGGATGAGCAATCCGGTCGACCAGAAAATCATCGACGAACTCTACGCGCTCATTCCGGATTTCCGCCGCGCTTATGACGAAGACGGAATGACGATTCAGGAGTTCGAAGGATTCGGTGCAACCGCTCGTACCTTGCGCACGTTCTGCGATCACTACCACGAACTGCTGGGAATTGTGCGCGATGCCATGATTCCGAATCCTGACAAGAAAAAGTAGCAAGGAGGCGAGCGGCTGAGGACAAGGCCCGGCATGCATCGCACCTGAAACAAGTGACAGGGAGGGGGAATGATGGTCGCGTATTAAGACCCTCTGATAACTCGTTGCTAACAAGCGGCCACATCCACGAATTGAAAGGAGACAAAGGGGACCGTAGAAACCATTTTTTAATTTCATTAAACAAGCAAAGAAATTGATTCAACCGAACACTTCTTGGCAATAAACATAGGGGAAATTGAAATGAAGAAGATTCTTTTATCCGGCGTCGCACTGTTGATGGCATCCACTTTTGCAGTCGCAGCACCCGTCAAGGTTGGCGTTTCCATCGCTAATTTCGATGACACCTTCCTGACCTACATGATGGACGGCATGAAGAACTACGCCAAGGCACATGCCGCGGATGTCGAACTCACGTTTACCGATGCCAAGGAAGACATGGCCAAACAGATGGATCAGGTCGAGAACTTCATCGTGCAGAAGATGGATGCAATCATCGTCGTTCCGGTCGATACCAGCGCTACGGCTCCGATGACGAAAAACATTACTGCAAAGAACATCAAGGCCGTGTATGTCAATCGCAATCCTGGCAACCTTCCTAAAGGTGCCTACTATGTCGGTTCAGAAGAAATCGTTGCCGGCAGAC
>JAIFNM010000207.1 GCA_020047725.1 Betaproteobacteria bacterium | reverse complement strand
GGCATTTACGCCGACAACCCGAAGAACCTTGGCTGGTGGGATAACCTGGTCGGACCGGGGAAACCGCTCGATACCAACAAGTTTTTCGTCGTTGGCGTCAATAACCTCGGCGGCTGCTACGGTTCGACCGGACCCATTTCGATCAATCCGGAAACCGGCAAGCGTTATGGCGCAGATTTTCCGATGGTTACGGTCGAGGACTGGGTAGCCGCCCACGCCCGGCTCGCCGATCACCTCGGTGTCGATACCTGGGCGGCTGTTCTCGGCGGCAGCCTGGGCGGCATGCAGGCGATCGAGTGGTCGTTACAGTTCCCGGACCGCATCCGGCACGTTATGGCCATCGCTTCGGCGCCCAAGCTCTCGGCGCAAAACATTGCCTTCAATGAAGTAGCCCGGCAGGCGATCATTTCCGATCCCGATTTCCACGGCGGTCATTACGCTGAGTTTGGCGTAGTGCCGACTAACGGTTTGCGCTTGGCACGCATGGTCGGCCACATCACCTATCTATCCGATAGCCAGATGGGTGAGAAATTCGGCCGTCAGTTGCGCCATGGCGAACACCAGTTCAGCTACGACGTCGACTTCGAAATCGAGTCCTACCTGCGCTATCAGGGCGACAAATTTGCCGGATTCTTTGACGCCAACACCTATCTGATCACGACCAAGGCGCTCGATTACTTTGATCCGGCTTACGCCTACAACGGCGATCTGGCCGCTGCGCTGGCGCTGGCCAAGGCAAGTTTCTTCATTGCTAGTTTTACCACCGACTGGCGTTTTGCACCGGCGCGTTCGCGCGAGATCGTTTTCGCCCTCCTGCACAACCGGCGTCATGTCGCCTATGCCGAGATCGACTGCGATGCTGGACACGATTCCTTCCTGCTCGATGATGCCCATTACCACGCCGTCGTGCGCGCTTATCTGGAGAATATTTCGGTATGAACTTCACGGCCAAAGAACGCGAGCGTTTTGACTTTGCCGTCATCGCCAACTGGATACCGCACGGCGAGCGCGTGCTCGACCTCGGCTGCGGCGATGGAAAGTTGCTGAGCTATTTGCGCGAAACCAAGGGGGTCTTCGGTTACGGTGTCGAGATCGATCACGAAAGCGTACTCGGTTGTATCCGCAACGGGGTCGACGTAATCCAGATCGACATCGAAGGGGGCCTTTCGGGCTTCGAGAACCAGTCATTCAACCACGTGATCATTTCCCAAGCGCTGCAGGCCATGCACGCTACCGAGCGCATCCTGGGTGAAATGTTGCGCGTGGCCGACGAAGCCGTTGTCAGCTTCCCCAACTTCGCATATCGCGCCAACCGAGCGGCGATTGCTGAAGGCCACATGCCCGTTTCCGAAGACTTACCTTACGAGTGGTACGAGACGCCGAACGTGCGCTTCTTCACTCTCGTCGATTTTGAGGCCTTGTGCGCCAAGCTCAACATCGAGATTCGTGAGCGGCTGGCCTTTGATGAAGCGGGGCGGCCAGTCACTGACGATCCCAACCTGAACGGCAGTCTGGCTTTCTACCGCCTGGGTCGAAAAGCCTGATGCGTTTTTTGGGCCGATACCACCGCCTGACGGCGGTGTTGCTCATGGGCTTCGCTTCGGGTTTGCCGTTGGCACTGACCGGGCAGGCACTCCAGGCGTGGCTGACGATTGACGGCGTCAATATCGCCACGATCGGTTTTTTCGGGCTGGTCGGTACGCCCTACACGTTCAAGTTTCTTTGGGCGCCTCTGATGGATCGCTTCGAGCCACCCTGGCTCGGGCGACGTAGAGGGTGGCTTGTTATTTCGCAACTGGCGCTGGCCGCGACCCTGTTTTTTATGTCCGGTCTTTCGCCCAGCGCACAACCCTTTCTTTTTGCCCAGTGGGCGGTACTGCTGGCGTTCTTGTCTGCGTCCCAGGATATTGTGGTCGACGCTTATCGAGCCGACTTATTGACAGACAAGACCGAGCATGGCCCAGGCATATCGCTCCACGTTTTCGGCTATCGGATCGCCATGATCGTTTCCGGCGGCATTGCTCTCATCTGGGCCGATCAGTGGCAATCGTGGGCGCGCGTGTATGCCGTGATGGCCGCTATCATGTTCGGTATTGCGGTGTTATCACTAGTGCTGCTACCGCGAGTGAACCATGGGTCACGGCCGCTTTCTTCCAGCGCCGGGCGCGAAATTGTCGGCTTTTTGGCGATGCTGGCTGGAGTGTTCGTCGGCTACTATATGGCGCGCACGGTGCTTTCTATGGCCGGATTTGACCCCGAGAGCAGCAACCACTGGATTCAACTGTTGTTTGTCGTGGGTGAAATTGCTGCGGCTTTGCCTCTTGCCTGGTGGTTTACCCGTTTGGTGCGCTTTGAAACGCTCAACGCGTCGCTCGCCAGTTATTTCGCACAATCGGGTGCGACCCTGTTTCTTGTGCTTATCGTTCTGTACAAGCTGGGCGATGCCTTTGCCGGCAGCCTGACGACGACGTTTCTCATCAAGGGCCTCGAATTCACTCAAACTGAGGTCGGAATAGCCAACAAGATCATCGGGATCTGGCTGACCATATTTGGTGCTCTGCTCGGCGGTGCCCTGATGATGCGTCTGCGTCTGTACCGGGCACTGTTGCTGTTCGGCGTACTCCAGCTTCTCTCCAACCTTGGTTTTTACGTGATTTCGCTTCTTGGCAAGGGCGCCTGGGGGAGTATCGTGGTGCCGCCGTTTGACTGGATCTTCGTTTCGATGCACAGTGCCGCCTCGCTTGATTTTCTCCTGTTGTCGGTCGTTGCGGCCGAGAACATTACGGGCGGCATGGGAACCGTAGCCCTTGTTGCGTTGCTGATGGCGCTTTGCAACCATCGGTTTACGGCGACGCATTATGCACTGCTCTCGGCTTTGGCTGCCGTCGGGCGGATTTATGTAAGCCCTGTTGCAGGAGTCCTTACAGAAAGCATTGGTTGGCAAGCGTTTTATCTGTTCTCGGTCGTCGTTGCGCTTCCAGGGGTGCTGATGGTCTGGCATATGAAGAAGCCTCTGATCGCACTTGGCAACGTGGAGTCCGCGCAAAATGAAATCGACTGAATCAATTCCGGCCGAGACTCTGATCAAGGCGGCCCTCGAGCTGTCGGCGAAGGTCGAGAGCATGACCTTCGCGCCGCCGGTTTCCCACGTCTACAACCCTCTGGCCTACGCTTGGGCTCCGCACGAGATCTATCTGCGCCGCTTTGGCAGCAAGCTTAAGAAGGTCATCTTCATTGGCATGAATCCGGGTCCGTTTGGAATGGTGCAGTGTGGCATTCCCTTTGGCGAGATCGCGGCGGCGCGCGACTGGATGGGAATCGAGGCCGCCGTCGACAAGCCAGCGCAGGAAAACCCCAAGCGACCCATCGAAGGCTTCGCCTGTACCCGCTCCGAAGTTAGTGGCCGACGCCTTTGGAGTTTGTTCCAGCAACGATTTGGTACAGCAGAGGCGTTCTTTACCGAGAATTTTGTCGCCAACTACTGTCCCCTGGCGTTCTTCGAAAATGGACGCAATCTCACTCCGGACAAGCTGTCCTTAGCTGAGAGGACGCCGCTCTACGCGGCCTGTGACGAGCATCTCAGAACACTTGTGGCAGCGCTTGAGCCGCAGTGGGTCATTGGGGTCGGTTCTTTTGCTGAAGCCCGTGCAGCGGAGGCTCTCGTTGGGATGAGCGTGCGCATCGGGAAAGTGCTGCATCCCAGTCCCGCCAGTCCGGCCGCAAACCGAGGTTGGATGGAAGCCGCAACCAGGCAGTTGACGGCCTTGGGGCTCTGGCAATAAACCTATAAAGTATCGGAACCTGGCAGCGTTGCGCGCGTTCTGCGTCTGTGATCCAGCCACCAGGCGTAAACCGGAAGCAGTAGCGCGGAGCCGGGTAGCAGAAGGAACAAGAGGTAGGGCGAAACGCGCGACAAAATGCGCAACTGGGCAAGGAGTTCGGCCCTTTCGGCCACTGACCACGTTCCTCCGTTGCGATTCTTCATCAGCAAGGGCATCAACCCACGCATGCGTACGATATCGGCAACGAATTCCCGAGCCTGCTGTTTCTGGGAATTGATAGCGCGCGAAAGCAGGCCCCCTTTCTCCCCGTCCTGCCCCGTAAGACTCATGGCCGAAACCGCAATCCAAGCCCGGCCAATCTGTCGCTGAATGTCCGTAAGGCTCGCCAGGCGATAAAGGCGCGGCGACTCCATCGCCATACGCGCTTGGTCCGCAGGGCAAACAGCACAGCAAGGGCCAGCCCGGCGATTCCGGGATGCTGTTTTATGTAATCTGTGGCGGACCGAACGTGGGCAAGCACACGATCCACCTTGTCCAGCGAAACACTAACCGGAACTGCATCGTAGCTCAGCATGGCGCGCTGGGTCGCGATGCGCTCAAGTAATCGGCCGCGCCGCACATGCAACTCAGTGAGCCGGTGGTTCATGGCCGGCAGCCTCTTTCAGTTGACGGATATCTTCCTGAAGTTCGGCAATGCTGGCTGCAAAGACCCGTTCGGGCCGATGCGTGGCGCGCTTGAACATCGTGTAGAAGACGCCGCCAAGTATCAGGAAGAAACCGACAAGCGTGCCGAGCAGCAGGAACCGGTTATCCCAGAATAATTCAGCCAGAAGTACAACGGCCAGCACGGCACCGACGCCAAAACAGAACACCATGCCCTGCGCCATGAGAACCAGCTGGATTGCGCGCAGCTTTTCCTCCTCGATCTCATTGCCGAGGAGTTCAAGCCGTGTCTTCCCGCTTGCCAGCAGCGTTGCCGAAATATTCTTCAGGGCGGCGAACAAGCCGCTGTTCTCGCCGCCTTGCATATCGCCCATATCTAAATCTTGTCCGCTTATCGACGACCGATAACGAGGCCAAGCAACAGGCCGACGCCTGCGGCAATACCAACGGCCTGCCAGGGATTTTCATTGACGTAGTCATCGGCGGCATGAGCGGCAGCCTTTGTCCGGTCAACCAATGCGGCTTCGGCATCGGCGATGCGCAGCTTGGCTTCCTGCAAACGCTCGCCAATGCGCTCACGTAGATCGACCATCTTTTCACCGGCAATGCCAGCCGTCGCACGCAGAATTTCTTCCGCATCGGAGACAACTACTTTCATGTCTGACACGAGTTTTTGTTTGCTGCTGTTGGACATATCGGCAACTTCGGACATAGCACACCTCATATTTGGTAGGGAGGAAGATAGAAACAGGGCACGAAACCCCTGAATGTTCGTGGACCGCTGTACCTAGAGTATCCAATTTACGGACATGAATCAATGTGAAGATTCACGCTGCATGTTACCTGAGGCGGACAAAAAAACAAAAAGCCATCGACAAAAGTCGCTGATACCCCTTCGTGTCGATGGCCCGGTCTGGCCGGCCGGCCGCTACCGCAAGACGCGATTAGTCACTCCAAGACCCCCGGAATATCGAAGTAGTGTTTCGCATTCCTGAAGCTGATGTCCTGCACCATGCCGCCGAAGGTCTCGAAATCGGC
>JAIFNM010000008.1 GCA_020047725.1 Betaproteobacteria bacterium | reverse complement strand
AGTCAATCTGATAGCTCTTGAGGTAGGGCGAGTCGGGCATTACCGCAAGATTGGGACCATCGAGCTCAAAACGCATGTCGACTTGTTTGGAGATGCGCCTGAGTAACTGCGGCAGAGTTTGGTCGATAGCGTTGAGACTAACCGTGCCGGTGATTCCTGGGTGAATGTCGACGTTCAGTTTGGCATCCCGCGCGAGAGCAAAAAGGAGATCCTGCACCTTTACATTGTTGACGACGACGCTATAGGTTTCTGTCTTTCCTGTTGCTTTGGGTCTGGGGAGCGAGATGGTTTGCTGAACAGGTTGCGGGATTACCCCTGGCGTCTTGATGGCGCTTTCTGCACGCAGATGCCCCGTAGAGGGGCCTCCACTGAGTGTTGTCTGAGCAGAAGCGCAGTCAGGGTGGCGCCAACAATTCTCAGCATGCTTGATCTCGTTCGTTGAAAGATTAAATTTATCATATCACGTAAGGAGTTTTCTTCAAGTGTCTGATTTATATTGCTTGAATGCCTGCATAAATGATGCCGTGTTTTTGGTTAGCGTAACTTTCTGACCGACCGGATGTAGGGGTTGCTTGTTGGATTTAGATCGACAAGCTTTGCCAGGTCAGCTCCTGCGGCGTCAGTGGACGGGTAGCCTCCATAAATCACACCAAGTCGATTACGTCCGCTCAGATTTGAACGATAGACTCGGATTTGCTGTGGGTCGAGCGCCTTGGTATTGTTTTCAAGAAAAATCTCTACGCCGCGAGTATTGTTTCCGTCGGTGCTGAGCAACTGGATAAAAAAGTGTGTGTCCGGCATGGTTTTCAACCATTCGTCGGTTGCCGCGATGCGCTCGGAAAGGGTGAGTGGCTTCTCTGCAACTGTTGTGTTGGTTGTAGCTGCAGCTGAGGGTTTCTGGGCGGTTATCGCTGGTGTCGGGGCCGGCTCGGCAGGCGTTGTTGCAGTGGGTTTTGACGCACCTACGGTTTCGGATGGCGTTTCTGTCGCAATCGCCGTCGTCGGTTTGCTGACCGAATTGTAGCTACCTGCGAAGTAGGCCAATACGGCTACGCCCGTCACGACGGCGGTGCCGGCTATCCATTTCGCCAGGCTGGGGTGTTTTTCGCGCTTGGGGTTGAACTGTGCGTCGCGAATTGCGGCTTTGACTTGTTTGTTGTCAATCTGATGTTTGTTTTCCGAAAAAGCAGAGAGTAGTGCCTTGTCGGCGAGTATGTTGATACGCCGCGTTAGCCCTTCAGATGCGTTGCTGATGAGTTGTATGGCACCTGGGGTGAATAGATCAGGGCCCCGATATCCTGCCGCTCGCATGCGGAACATTACGTAGCTACCGATGTCGTTTCGTAACAGCGGTTCGAGTGAAAAATTGTGTGTAATTCTCTCTTTCAGCTGGCGCATGCTCATTTCGCCAAGATGGTCATCGAGTTCTGGTTGGCCGAAGAGGACGATATGCAACAGTTTGTGCCGGTTTGACTCCAGGTTTGAGAGTAGTCGGATTTCTTCCAGTGTCTCTGGAGGCATGGCGTGCGCTTCGTCGATCATGAGCAGGACCTGACGCCCCGCTGCATAAATATCCAGCAGGCGGTCCTGAAGGGAGCGTAACAGGAGATGGGAACGGCTTTCCGGCAGGGGAGCCTGCAGTTCTTCGGCGATGGCGTGAAAGATTTCGTCTCGCGACAGCGAAGGATTGGCGAGGTAAACCGTTTCGACGTTTTCCGGAAGCTTCTCAAGCAGCATCCGGCAGAGCATGGTCTTGCCGCTGCCCACTTCACCACTGACCTTGACGATACCTTCATCGTGCGTGATGGCGTAGATCAATGCTTCGAGGGTGGCTCCCCGGTTGGCGCCGGCAAAGAAGAATTCAGTGTGTGGCGTAATACGGAACGGGGCTTCACGGAGTCCGAAATGGTCAAGATACATCACTGCTCCTTGGCAAAGGACTCCATGCGGTTGTATAGCGTCGTGCGGTTAATGCCAAGCAGGCGAGCGGCCTGGCTGACGTTGCCATGTGCTAGGCGAAGAGCCGCCTCGATGTGGTTTCTCTCAGTCTCGGCGAGAAGTCGATCCAGGCTGAAAGGTTCAGTCTGTTGCAATCGACGGCTGGCCGCCTGGATGAGTGCATCGCTTTCTGCATTAAGAGCCGCTGGCGGCGCTGTAACCTGCCCGACCGGTTCGTCCTGAAGATCCAGCTCGGCTTCCAAGGCGTTGCAATTCACAATCTGGCCAGGATACTTTGCCGTGAGGCGGATGACGATGTTGCGCAGTTCTCGTACATTGCCGGGAAAACTGTAGCGCGACCAAAGCGCAATTGCTTCATCACCTAATACAAATGGCACTTGCTGCGGTGTTGCATAGCGTTGGCGGAAGTGGTCGAGCAGGAGGAGTTTGTCACCTTCCATCTCTCGTAATGGCGGCACGCTGATCGAAAAAACCGAAAGGCGATGGTAGAGGTCAGCGCGAAAGTTGCCTGACCGGATCTCTTTGCGCAGGTCGCGGTTGGTAGCTGCAATGATGCGCGCGCGACTGACGCGCCTTTGGGTTTCACCGACCCGCTGGTATTCGCCGTTTTCAAGCACTCGCAACAGTTTTGCCTGTAGCTCAAGCGGAAGTTCGCCGATTTCGTCGAGGAACAGCGTGCCGTCGGCGGCATCTTCGAAGTAGCCTGATTTTGCCGTGATAGCACCGGTAAATGCTCCCTTGGCGTAGCCAAACAGAGTGGGTTCGACCAGGTTGGGCGAAATAGCCGCGCAGTTAAGAGCGAAAAAAGGCTTGCTGGTACGTTTTGTGTTGTGGTGCAGGCAACTGCAGGCCACAATTTCCTTTCCGCTCCCAGATTCGCCCTCGATGAGTACTGGGAACGGAGAGTCGGCGTATTGCTGCAATTGAAGTCGCAGTTTTTGTATGGCCGCACTGTTGCCGATCAGCGGCGATGCTGCGATATCTTGTACGCGCCTTTCGTCCAGCGAGCGATAGCTCAAGGCGCGCTGGAGAGCAATGTGAAGATCGGCGGGGTTGCACGGTTTTGCTACAAAATCGACGGCTCCCAGGGTGCGGGCATGACGGGCATTGCCCGCATCGCTTTGGCCAGAGAGGACGACTATCCTTATTTCCGGAGATAGCTTCAATAGATCAGAAATCAGCGCAAAACCTTCATCCGGGCGATGGGGCAGCGGAGGAAGGCCGAGGTCGATCAGTGCCAGTTCTGGTGTGCTGCGCAATTGGCGGAGCAGTTGGGTGCAGTGCGGGCGCGAGTGACTGGTGATTACTTCAAACACCGAGCTCATCGAAAAGCTTAGGGTATCGGAAATGAGTGGATCATCATCGACGATGAGCAGCAGCGGCTTTTCCGGCAAGAGGGTTTCCGGTATGTCGATCATGGAAAAGGCGTCATCGATCCAGAAAATGGGTTGTTCCATTATTCCACATTTATATGGCCGTGTATTTGTCGCAAATGGGAATGAGGCGTTTCGGGTATAATCAGGGCCAATTTTTCCGTGTGGGATACTGTTGTGCCAGTTGATAGCTTGGTCAAAATTACTGACATCAATTTTGCTTACGACGACCGGTCGATTCTTAACGGGATCACCATGGAGATCCCTCGCGGCAAACTGATCGCCATCATGGGTAACTCGGGCTGCGGAAAGACGACCCTTTTGCGCCTGATCGGCGGCCAACTGAAGCCAACCAGTGGTCAGCTTCTAGTTGATGGGCAGTCGGTTCCGGATATGAGCCACGACGAACTCTATGCCATGCGTCGCCGTATGGGAATGCTGTTCCAGTTTGGCGCGTTATTTACCGATATTTCCGTGTTCGATAATGTTGCGTATCTCATGCGCGAGCATACCGATCTGCCCGAAGAGATGATCCGCGACATGGTGTTGATGAAACTCAATGCCGTCGGTTTGCGTGGCGCTCACAATCTGATGCCCTCAGAGTTGTCTGGTGGCATGGCACGGCGGGTTGCTCTGGCACGGGCAATTGCGCTTGATCCGATGCTGATTATGTACGACGAGCCCTTTGCCGGGCTTGATCCTATTTCGATGGGTGTGATCGGCCAGCTTATCCGCAAGCTTAACGATGCGCTTGGGGCGACGACGCTACTGGTGACCCATGATGTTCAGGAAGCCATGCTGATTGTCGATTACGTCTATTTTGTCTCTGCCGGTCAGATTGTTGCTCAAGGTACGCCAGACGAAATCCGCGCTTCAGATGATCCCTTTGTGCATCAGTTCGTTTTTGGTGAGGCCGATGGCCCGGTGCATTTCCACTATCCGGCCGAACCGTTTGAGCAGGACTTGTTGCGGGATAGCGCGCATGGTTGAGAAGAGCTTTTCTGCCGTGATCGCGTTAATCCGAGGCATCGGCCATCGACTGAATACTGGATTGCAGCGGCTGGGTTTCGCCGCGCGGTTTTTTGTAATGCTTCTTGTCTACTCAGGGCAGTCTTTCCGGCGTTTTCATCTGACGATTCGCGAGATCTACTTCTCAGGCTTTCAGTCTCTGCTGATCATTCTGGTTTCCGGCTTGTTCATCGGCATGGTACTCGGCATGCAGGGCTATGAGACCTTGCAGCGCTATGGTTCATCCGAGGCGCTTGGCGTATTGGTGGCGCTGTCGCTCACGCGTGAACTGGGGCCGGTGGTCGCCGCGCTTCTTTTTGCCTCGCGTGCCGGTTCGTCGATTACAGCTGAAATCGGCCTGATGAAGGCTACGGAGCAACTCACTGCGATGGATATGATGGCAGTCAACCCGATTGCCCGTGTTGTCGCCCCAAGGTTCTGGGGCGGCGTAATATCCATGCCGTTACTGGCCGCTCTGTTTTCAGCGGTCGGTGTCTTTGGGGGATATCTGATCGGCGTTGTGTTCATTGGCGTTGATGAAGGCGCCTTCTGGTCGCAGATGCAGGGGTCGGTCGATTTTCGCTTCGATGTCTGGAACGGCGTTGTGAAGAGTTTTGTGTTTGGGGTGGCTGTTTCCCTGATTGCTGTTTTCGAGGGCTACGATGCGGTTCCGACTGCTGAAGGCGTTTCGGCTTCGATCAAAAGAACGGTTGTGTATTCGGCGTTGGCCATTTTAGCGCTGGATTTTGTTTTGACCTCCTTCATGTTCCGGGGGCTTTGATGAGTCGCAAGTTGCTTGATCTCTGGGTTGGTTTCTTCGTTGTTCTGGGTTTTGCCGCACTGTTGTTTTTGGCACTACGGGTCGGTAACGTCTCGTCCGCCAATTTTGCCGATACGTACCAGTTGACAGCCAAGTTTGATAACATCGGAGGCTTGAAGGTGCGCGGTCCGGTGAAAAGTGCTGGAGTGGTCGTTGGCCGAGTGACGGAAATCCGCTTCGACCCGCAAACTTACGAGGCGGTTGCGACGCTTACAATCGACAGTCGTTACCAATTTCCGAAGGATACGTTTGTTTCAATCCTGACCGCAGGTCTGCTGGGCGAGCAGTACATCGGCTTAGACGCCGGTGGCGATGAAAAGATGTTGAGTCCTGGTGACGTGATCACCAAAACGCAGTCTGCTGTCGTTCTGGAAAAGCTGATCAGTCAGTTCATGTTCAACAAGGCGTCCGACGGTGCGGACAAGAAATAACAGGAAGGGCTCGTTCGTGAATACTCAAATGGCAAAGCGCATTTTATCTGCGGCATTCGTCGCTGTAGTCCTTAGTGGCCTGACGGGGTGCGCGACAACGGCGAACAATCCCAAGGATCCCTACGAAGGCTTCAACCGTGCCATGTTCTCGGTAAATGAGGGCATTGATGTTGTTGTCAAACCGATTGCTCAAGGCTATGACGCTGCTGCACCGCTGCCCGTGAAGGCTGGTGTCGGTAACTTTTTTGGCAACATTGCCGACGTGTGGATTGCTGTCAATAATATCCTGCAAGGCAAAGGCGGGCAGGGCTTGTCCGATGCCGGCCGGGTTCTTGTCAACACGACGATCGGGATTGGCGGCGTTTTCGACATCGCCAGCGAGATAGGGCTTGAGAAGCACGCCGAAGATTTCGGGCAGACGCTTGGCAAATGGGGGGTCGACGAGGGGGCCTACCTGTTTTGGCCGCTGATCGGGCCACGGACGACGCGTGACACCTTTGGCTGGGTTGTTGATAGTTATGCCGATCCGCTGAAGCGCGTGGAAAATGTGGCGCTCCGGAATTCTCTAACCGGCCTGCGGCTCATTGATATTCGCGCTAGTCTCCTGTCGACGGACAAGGTCGTTGAGCAGGCGGCTTTCGACAAATACAACTATATTCGTGATGCTTACCTGCAGAATCGGCGAAGTGCTGTTTTTGACGGATCGCCACCGGCTATCAAGGAATAGTGAGGTGCGTGGGGGCTCGTGCCCGGCAATTGTGTGATCTTTTTGAGGTGCCCGTTTCCATGAAGTGGTTGTTTTCCTTGTTTTTCGCCTTTGTTGTCTCTAGTTCTTCAGCCTTTGCGCAGGAAGAATCATCGCCGGATGCAATGATCAAGAAAGTGACGGACGATGTTCTGACCATCGTTCGTCAGGATAAGGATATCCAGAGCGGAAATACCAAGAAAGCGATTGAACTGGTCGAACTCAAGGTATTGCCCAATTTCAACTTCCAGCGGATGACTGCACTGGCTCTCGGGCGCGACTGGAACAAGGCGACTCCCGAGCAAAAAAAGCGTCTCGCCGAAGAATTCAAGACGCTACTCGTCCGTACCTATTCCAACGCGCTGACGGGCTACAAGGACCAGACCATCCGCTACAAGCCGACAAAAATGCAGAGTGGCGATACGGATGTGCTCGTCAAGACCGAAGTGCTACAGCCTGGCAGCAAGCCGATTCAGCTCGATTATTCGATGGAAAAGCAGGCCGATGGCTGGAAGGTGTATGACGTTATTGTGGCTGGTGTCAGCCTGGTGACAAACTACCGTGACACCTTTGCTCAGGAAGTTCGCGCCAATGGGATTGACGGCCTGGTGCAGATGATCGCCAGTAAAAACAAACAGCTGGAAGCAGGCAAGAAATGATTGAGCGAAGCGGGGGAGGCTTGCGGGTGACGGGCCCCATGCTGATTTCCAATGCCAGTGCCCTGCTTGCAGCGGGGCGTGGTTTTTTGCGCGCAGGATCGGTGGGCTCCGATCTTGTATTTGATTTGACCGCGGTCGAAGAAACAGACTCATCAGCACTGAGTGTACTATTTGGTTTGCTGCGTACTGCTCGCGAATGCGGAATCACAATGCGTGTGGCGCATCCCCCGTCAAGCATGATCAGTCAGGCGGCGCTCTACGGCGTCGCCGATTCTCTTTCGTTCGCCTGATCGGCGGATGTCCTCGTTTTTGAGTTCAGATGCCATGGGCGTCGCCATTTCCATTCGCCAGTTGGTCAAGAACTTCGGTAGTCTGCGCGCGCTCGATAGCGTTTCGCTGGACATCGCCGAGGGCGAATTCTTTGGACTTCTGGGCCCCAACGGTGCCGGCAAGACGACGCTGATTTCCTGCCTGGCCGGGCTGGTGCGCCCGGATTCCGGCGCCTTGACGGTGATGGGCTGCGATGTGCTGGCCGACTACCGCGAAGCTCGCCGTCGGCTTGGCGTGGTGCCGCAGGAACTGGTTTTTGACCCGTTCTTCTCGGTACGCGAGACATTGCGCATCCAGTCGGGTTATTTTGGCCTACGCAAGAACGATGACTGGATTGATGAAATCCTGGAGAACCTTGATCTGACGGCCAAGGCGGACACCAATATGCGCCGTCTGTCAGGTGGCATGAAGCGCCGGGTCTTGGTGGCGCAGGCGCTGGTTCACAAGCCGCCGGTCATCGTGCTGGACGAACCGACGGCCGGGGTCGACGTTGAATTGCGGCAGGGCTTGTGGCACTTCGTCCAGCGCCTTAATCGCGAAGGGCACACGGTCATTTTGACCACGCACTATCTCGAGGAGGCAGAGGCGCTATGCGGGCGCATCGCCATGCTCAAGCAGGGCCGCGTGGTGGCCCTGGATACGACCCGTAATCTGCTGGCGCGTTTTTCGGGTCATACCCTGAGCTTGCGTTTGGCCAATGACGCGGAACTACCGGATCACCTGCGTTTGCGTGCAACGCCGACCAATGGCCTGTGGGTTTTTCGTCTCGCCGGCTTCGATGAAATCGAGGGTGTGTTGACAGAAATTCGCGTAGCCGGTGGCGTGATTGACGACCTGCGATTGACCCAGACCGATCTCGAGGATGTTTTTGTCGGTGTCATGCAGGGCTCCGATCTCAGTTCAGAGGGGGGGCGCGATGATCGGTTTCAGAACCCTCTTGTACAAGGAGGTATTGCGCTTCTGGAAAGTGAGTTTTCAGACGGTTGCCGCCCCGGTGCTGACCTCCTTGCTCTACCTGCTGATTTTCTCGCATGTGCTCGACTCTCACGTGCAGGTCAATGGGGTACGTTATACGGCCTTCCTGATTCCTGGCCTGGTGATGATGTCCGTGCTTCAGAACGCGTTTTCCAACAGTTCGTCGAGCCTGATCCAGTCGAAAGTCACCGGCAGTGTCGTTTTCGTCCTGCTCCCGCCGATATCCTACGTCGAATTCTTCCTAGCCTATATGGTGGCGGCCTTGCTGCGCGGCCTGATGGTTGGGACCGGTGTACTGGCCGTCACTGGCTGGCTCGCGCCCTTGAGTTTTGTTGCCCCGGCCTGGATTCTTGTCTTTGCCGTGATCAGCGGTGGCATTATGGGGTCATTGGGCATGATTGCCGGCATATGGGCAGACAAGTTTGACCAGCTTGCCGGCTTCCAGAACTTTCTGATCATGCCGCTGACCATGTTATCCGGTGTGTTCTACTCGATCCATTCCTTGCCAGAATTCTGGCAGGAGGTGTCGCATTTCAATCCTGTTTTTTATATGATAGATGGATTTCGCTACGGCTTTTTCGGTATTTCAGACGTTTCGCCCGTGGCGAGTCTGGCCGTCGTCGCCTTGAGTTTTCTGGTTGTCGCACTAACAACGCTGGCGCTACTGCGTAGCGGTTACAAATTGAGGTATTGATCCATGATGGAATCCGAACAAGTTAAACGAATCATCGCCGAAGGGCTGCCCTGTGAAGGGCTGCATGTAGAAGGCGATGGGGAGCACTTCGAAGCAATTCTGGTCAGCTCGAAATTCGTCGGGAAAAGCCGCGTTCAGCGGCAGCAAATGGTCAACGCCATTCTGCGCCCGTTTTTTGACAGCGGTGAATTGCACGCGCTGTCGATGAAAACACTTACCCCGGATGAGCGGAGCGCACTTTGTGGATAAACTGCTCATTCATGGCGGAACGCCGCTTTTCGGTGAGGTTGACATTTCCGGCGCGAAAAACGCTGCTCTACCGATTCTTTGCGCCTGTCTGCTGACGGCTGAGCCTTTGCACCTCAGAAATGTGCCGCAGCTTAACGATATCTCGACCATGCTGCGCCTGATCGCACAGATGGGTGTCGAAGTGACGATGGATGGCAGCGATGGCCTGATTCTGGATAGTCGCGGATTGAATAATCCGGTGGCGCCGTACGATATGGTCAAGACCATGCGCGCCTCGATCATGGTTCTCGGACCGCTTGTCGCGCGTTGTGGCGAGGCCCGTGTTTCGTTGCCAGGCGGCTGCGCCATTGGCGCGCGTCCGGTGGACCAGCACATCAAGGGTCTCCAGGCGATGGGGGCCGAAATCCTCGTTGAACAGGGTTACGTCCATGCCACGGTGAAACGACTGAAGGGCGCGCGCATCATTACCGATATGGTGACCGTGACGGGGACCGAAAACCTGATGATGGCCGCCGTGCTGGCCGATGGCGAAACGATCATCGAAAATGCGGCGCGCGAGCCGGAGGTCGTCGACCTGGCCAACTGTCTGAACGCCATGGGGGCGAGAGTGGCGGGCGCAGGCACCGACCACATTGTCATCCAAGGCGTCGAACTCCTGCACGGTGCAACGCATTCGATCATGCCTGACCGTATCGAAACGGGAACCTATCTGTGTGCCGCGGCGGTCACGGGCGGCAACATCCGGCTGACCAATACGTCAGCAACGTATCTCGATTCGGTTGTCGTCAAGTTGCTTGAAACCGGCTGCGAAGTGACTGCCGAGAGCAATGTCATTTCGCTCAAAGCGCCGCCACGACTTAAGGCCGTGAGCGTTCGCACCTCGCCTTATCCGGGTTTTCCAACCGATATGCAGGCGCAATTCATGGCCATCAACAGTGTCGCGGACGGCACCGCGGTGATTCGCGAAACGATTTTCGAAAACCGCTTCATGCATGCAGTCGAACTCATACGACTTGGCGCTGACATCAAGATCGACGCGAGCAACGCCACGGTGACAGGTGTTCCGCATCTCGACGGGGCGACGGTGATGGCTACCGATTTGCGCGCCTCCGCGAGTCTGGTCATCGCCGGACTGGTGGCGCAAGGCGAGACCCTGATTGAGCGCATCTACCATCTTGATCGCGGCTATGAGCGGATCGAAGAAAAATTGACCCGACTCGGAGCGAGCGTCAGGCGCGTTCGTTGAAACGCTAGGCGTTTTAAGGCGAGGTCAAGCAAGGGCTTGTCGTTGCGCTCTGCCCTTGCCTGGGCCTGATCCTCCTCCCTTCGCGTAAGTTCCCCTTTGTGGTTCGATGTGCATCAGCGCCAGTTGCTCGGTGCGCATTGCGATCGCCCCGAATTCTCGCCAAGCAAAGACCACGCGGTTCAGGCGCCGAGTTGCAGGGCCGATTCGTAAGATTTTTCTAAATACCTAGAATCTTAGAATTTTTCTTCTTCCATCCTGTTCTGGTGTAGAATGCTAGATATGGGATTGTGCGTTTCTTTTTGCAGTTGCGACGACAAGAAAAACACAGAAATACTGTCAGAGATATGAAAAATGCGTAATTCAGGCTTGCGCCATCACGCCGTTTTTCCGCCCATCCGTGCTTGATTTCGAAGATCACTTTATTGACCAGTAAGACCACAGGAAACTCAGACCAAGTAAGTTGCAATTGGTTTCCGAACGATACGGTGATTGCTAAAGTTTTTTTAACCTCCTTTTATAAGGAAATGCAATGAAGCTCCCTAGTTTGTCATTCGGGCGAATGCAGGGTGTGGCGAAAAACGTCACTCTCTGGCTTGCCGTTCTGCTGTTTGGTGCTGTTTCTCCTGCGTTCGCCAGTTCGGAAGCCAATCTGGTATTGCCAAATCTGAAGGATCCAGGCTTGGCCAGCTTTTTGGGCGGAATGAGTGGCTGGAACCTGTTGGCCTTCGGTCTGATCATCTGTGTTGCAGGTCTGGCTTTTGGCGCCATCGTTTATGGACAGGTCAAATCGATGCCAGTTCATCGCTCGATGGCTGAGGTCAGCGAAATCATCTACGAAACCTGCAAAACCTACATGATTACCCAGGGCAAGTTCATCATGCTGCTCGAAGTCTTCATTGGCGTCATCATCGTCGCTTACTTTGGCTGGGTGCAGCATATGGCAACCATGGAAGTGCTGCTGATCCTGGCCTTCTCGCTGGTGGGTATTGCCGGCTCCTTCGGGGTGGCCTGGTTTGGCATCCGCATCAACACGCTGGCGAACAGTCGCACCGCTTTTGCTTCGCTCGAAGGCAAGCCGTTCCCGGTTTACTCGATCCCGATGAAGTCCGGCATTTCCGTCGGCATGATGCTGATCTCGACTGAACTACTGATCATGCTCTGTATATTGCTGTTTGTCTCGCCGGAACTGGCAGGCAAGTGCTTCATTGGCTTCGCCATCGGCGAGTCCCTTGGCGCTGCGGCATTGCGTATCGCCGGCGGTATCTTCACCAAGATTGCCGACATCGGTTCCGATCTGATGAAGATCGTTTTCAAGGTCAAGGAAGACGACCCGCGCAATCCAGGCGTCATTGCTGACTGTACCGGCGACAACGCCGGTGACTCGGTTGGTCCGACGGCCGATGGCTTTGAGACCTATGGCGTGACCGGCGTCGCACTGATCAGCTTCATTCTGCTGGCCGTTCCTGAGGCGTCAGTTCAGGTTCAATTGCTGGTCTGGATCTTCGTGATGCGTGTGATGATGATCATCGCTTCCGGCATTTCCTATATTGGCAACGAAATGGTCATGAAGGCGAAGTATGGCGAATCGAAGAAATTCGACTTCGAAGCGCCGCTGACGTCGCTGGTCTGGGTGACGTCGATTGTGTCGCTGATCATCACCTTTATCGTCTCCAAAGTGCTGATCGGGGACATCACCATCGGCGGACAGCTTTATGCCAGCCTGTGGTGGCAGCTTTCGCTGATTATCACCTTTGGTACTCTGGCAGGCGCGATCATCCCGGAAGTGGTCAAGGTGTTTACTTCAACCAAATCGAGACACGTTCAGGAAGTTGTTACGGCTTCGCGCGAAGGTGGTGCCAGCTTGAACATTCTGGCGGGTTTGACTGCGGGTAACTTCTCCGCATTCTGGATGGGTTTGGTCATCGTTGTCCTGATGACCGGCGCCTACCTGGTTTCGCAAGGTGATCTGTCGCACGTGATCAATCCTGATCCTGCCAAGGCCGGCATCATGGCTGCAGTTTTCTCGTTTGGTCTGGTGGCTTTCGGTTTCCTCGGCATGGGTCCGGTGACCATCGCTGTGGATAGCTACGGCCCGGTGACCGACAACGCACAGTCCGTGTATGAACTGTCCACCATCGAACAGATTCCCGGCATTGCCAAGGAGATCAAGGATTCGTTCGGCATTACGCTGAACTTTGAAAAAGCCAAAGAATTGCTGGAAGAGAATGACGGATGTGGCAACACATTCAAGGCGACCGCTAAGCCGGTGCTGATTGGTACGGCGGTGGTCGGTGCTGCGACCATGGTCTTCTCCATCATCATGCTGCTGACTAACGGACTGACCGAGCATGTCAACAATCTGTCGATGCTGCATCCGCCTTTCCTGCTTGGCTTGATCTCAGGTGGCGCGACGATTTTCTGGTTCTCCGGTGCGTCGACGCAAGCGGTCTCAACAGGGGCTTATCGTGCCGTCGAATTCATCAAGCAGAATATGAAGCTCGATGAAGGCTCGACCAAGGCCAACGTGGAAGACAGCAAGCGGGTGGTCGCCATCTGTACGCAATATGCCCAAAAAGGCATGTTCAACATCTTCATGGCGGTGTTTTTTGGCACGCTGGCCTGCGCCTTCATTGAACCCTTCTTCTTCATCGGTTACCTGATCTCGCTGGCCATCGTCGGCCTGTATCAGGCGGTGTTCATGGCCAATGCCGGTGGCGCCTGGGATAACGCCAAAAAGATCGTCGAAACCGAACTGCGCGCCAAGGGCACACCCTTGCACGAGGCTGCCGTGGTTGGCGACACTGTCGGCGATCCGTTCAAGGACACGTCTTCAGTGGCGATGAATCCGATCATCAAGTTCACCACGCTGTTTGGTCTGCTTGCCGTTGAAATGGCGGTTGGCATGGTGGCACAAGGGCAACAGACCCTGGCTTGGGTATTGGCGGCGGTCTTCCTGCTGCTGAACCTGACTTTCGTCTATCGCAGCTTCTACAGTATGCGTATCGAAGACTAAGCGAGCTCGATGCACCTCAGGTAGCGATACTTGAGGTGCTTCACGAATAAGCCGGCGCATGCGTCGGCTTATTTTTTGCATGACATCTTGACGGTGCCTGCAGCGGCAATGCGGTAAAATCGACTTTTTATCTGGCAGGATCGCGCTGTGAATGGCATTACCATTGCCCTTTCGAAGGGCCGAATTTTTGAAGAGACCTTGCCGCTGCTGGCTGCCGCTGGCATCGAGCCGCTGGAAAACCCGGAAACATCGCGCAAGCTGATTATTCCGACCACGCGCGACGATGTCCGCGTGGTCATCGTGCGGGCGACTGATGCGCCGACCTATGTGCAATACGGGGCGGCCGACATTGGCGTCGCCGGCAAGGATGTCTTGCTTGAGCATGGCGGTGACGGACTGTACCAGCCGCTCGACCTCAGGATCGCCAAGTGCCGGATGATGGTGGCGATTCCTGCTGGCTTTGACTACGAGAATGCCGTGCGCCAGGGCGCCCGCCTCAAGGTGGCGACCAAGTACATCAATATTGCCCGTGAGCACTTTGCGGCGAAGGGTGTGCACGTCGATCTGATCAAGCTCTACGGTTCCATGGAACTGGCTCCCCTTGCAGGACTGGCCGATGCAATCGTCGATCTCGTATCGACCGGTAGCACACTGAAGGCTAATAATCTGGTCGCGGTTGAGCATATCATGGACATTTCCTCGCGCCTGATCGTCAATCAGGCGGCGCTCAAGCTCAAGCGCGAGATCATTGTCCCGATTCTGGATGCCTTTGCGAGTGTTGTAGGATCGTGATTGCCATTAAGCGCCTTTCCAGTAGCGATGCCGATTTCAAGCCGCGACTCGACGCATTGTTGGACTTTGAGAGTGCTCAGGACGAGTCCGTAGATCGCGCTGTGGCGGCCATTCTGGCCGATGTCAAAACGCGTGGCGATGCCGCCGTTGTCGAATACACCAATCGCTTTGATCGACTGACTATTGGGGCGATGGCCGAACTGGAACTCTCAAGTGACGAGTTGCAAAAGGCATTGGATGGTTTGCCCAAGGATCAGCGCGTGGCACTTGAGGCGGCGGCTCATCGAGTGCGTAGCTATCACGAGCGTCAGCCCTTGCAGAGTTGGCAGTATGAAGAAACAGACGGGACGCTGCTCGGGCAGAAGGTAACGCCCCTCGACCGTGTCGGCCTCTATGTTCCGGGCGGGAAAGCCTCGTATCCATCGTCTGTGTTAATGAACGCGATTCCGGCCAAGGTGGCTGGTGTTAAAGAATTGATTATGGTTGTGCCGACCCCCGATGGCGAGCGCAATCCGCTGGTACTGGCTGCTGCAGCCCTGGCCGGTGTTGACCGTGTTTTCTGCATTGGTGGCGCGCAAGCCGTAGGGGCGTTGGCGTATGGAACGCAGACCGTGCCGTCGGTGGACAAGATCGTAGGTCCCGGCAATGCCTATGTGGCAGCTGCCAAGCGGCGTGTTTTCGGTGTTGTCGGTATCGACATGGTGGCCGGGCCGTCGGAAATTCTCGTTATTTGTGATGGGAATACCGATTCTGACTGGGTAGCGATGGATCTTTTCTCGCAGGCCGAGCATGATGAACTTGCGCAATCCATTCTAATTTGCCCGGACGCTGCCTACATCGAGCGTGTGGCTGAATCCATCGAAAAGTTGTTGCCGACCATGCCGCGCAAGGACGTGATTCGTGCCTCGCTAGAGAATCGCGGTGCGTTAATCCTGGTGCGTGATCTGGACGAGGCCTGTGCTATTGCCAACCGTATTGCGCCGGAGCATCTTGAGCTTTCACTGGTCGATGCCGAAACGTGGGTTGAGAAAATTCGTCATGCAGGTGCGATCTTCATCGGCCCGTATTCATCCGAATCGCTGGGCGATTATTGCGCCGGACCGAATCATGTGCTGCCGACGTCGGGTAGCGCTCGCTTCTCGTCGCCGCTCGGGGTCTATGACTTCCAGAAACGCACCAGTCTGATTCGCGTTTCGCAGGCAGCGTCGAAAACGCTTGGACGCATCGCCTCTACGTTGGCGCTGGGCGAAGGCCTGCAGGCGCATGCCCGATCTGCCGAGTACCGCGTCGAATCCGAATCCTGACGATCCTGAAAACGGCCCGTCAAGGGTTGTTCGCGCCAAATATATCCTCTCGAGCTGTTTTGCTGATCACCACGATTGCGGGATGGGTAAGCTGGCGCTCGGTCGTGATCGCGTACAGATGTTCGACTACCGAATCGATCTGGCCGATTTCCGTTACTTTGTATTGTTCGCAGACATGGTTGGCAATGGCCGTCGGTGCGACGAAGAACCCTGCCCCTGCTTGTCCAAACGCTTTCATCAGGGCGCTGTCGTCAAATTCTCCGACGATTCTGGGCCGCAGATTATTCGCCTCAAGCCAGTGAATCAGCTTCGGTCGAATGGCCGTATCTTCGCCAGGCAGAAGGAATGGGGCCTGATCAAGAATGGCCGGGAATTGCCCTTTTAGCTGCTGAGTGAGATGATGTGTGCCAAACACAGTCATCCCGCTTTCTCCCAGTAGATGACTGTAACCTCTGACGTTCAAATTGGTCGGCATCGGTCGGTCGGCGATGATCATGTCGAGTCGATGGATGGACAACTCGGCCAGCAGCGACGCCAAGCGCCCCTCGCGGCAGATTAATTGCACTGGCTCACTTAGTTTTAACGCTGGTTCGACAAGACGGTAGGTCACCGATTTCGACACCGAGTCAGCTATTCCAATACGGAACGGTAAGCTCTTTGCCGGCTTCTGATTGAGCAGCACATCAAGCAGTTCGTCGCCGATGGTGAAAATCTTCTCGGCGTAACTCAATATGCTGCGTCCGGCGTCGGTCAGCTCGAGATTGCGCCCGGAACGGCGAAACAGCTCGACCCCCAGAGTATCTGCAAATTCGCTCAGTTGCCCACTGATCGACTGTGGCGTGAGATTGAGCTGGCCTGCCGCGCGCGCAATGCTCCCGGTTTTTGCAACTGTCCAGAAATAGCGTAAATGCTTGAAGTTGAGAGCGGCCACGGTGTCCTCGGCAGGGGTTTGAACAACACAAATGCGGGTTCTTGGTCCCCGCTTAATACATCGTAATTTACGATTATTTCGATCATTATATTCGACTTGTTGGATGTGTTTCTGCATCCTAGCATCCTCCCAATGCTCAGCCTGGGCATTGGGTTGTGGGTCTAAAATCTTGATGGAGAATCAAATGAAAAAGTTGGTGATGGCTGGTTTTGTGGCGATTCTGGCCTTGAGTTTGAGTGTGGGAGAGAGTGAAGCGGCACGCTTGGGCGGCTCTAAATCGTTTGGGATGCAGCGTCAATCCGTAGCGCCAAAACCCGCTGCGCCGGCTCAACAAGCAACCCCTGTCGCACCAACGGCACCGGCTGCGGCGCCTGCCGTAGCGCCAAAGCGTAACTGGATGGGGCCGATTGCTGGTCTCGCCGCAGGACTTGGCATTGCCGCGCTGCTTTCGCATTTCGGCATGGGGGCAGGTATGGCCAACATCCTGATGATGGCCTTGTTGGCGATGGCAGCTATTTTCGTTTTCAAGTGGCTGTTCCGCCGCCATTCGCCATCAGCACAAGCTTCAGCGCCGATGCAATATGCGGGTGCGAGTGGCCAAAGCATGGCGATACCGCCCCAATCTGCGCCGCAATTCCACTCAGTTTCGTCTACGCAGCGCATCCCCGAGGGTTTTGATACGGATGCTTTTTTGCGTATTGCCAACCTTAACTTCGTTCGCCTGCAAGCGTCCAATGATGCCAGGAGGGTTGATGACATTCGCGAATTCGTCAGCCCGGAAGTGTTTGCCGAGATCAAGCTGCAGATGGAAGAGCGCGGCGATGCCCCACAGCAAACGGATATCGTCACTCTGAACGCGGAACTGCTCGAAGTGGCTACCGAATCGGAGCGCCATGTTGCCAGCGTGCATTTCAGCGGCATGATCCGCGAAGTGGTGAATGCGGCGGCGACACCGTTTAGTGAAATCTGGCACTTGAGCAAGCCGGTTCAGGGCAACAAAGGCTGGGTGATCTCCGGAATCCAGCAACTATAATGAATTTGAGTAAGTGTCGTAGTCGGCTTTCAAGAAAATTACAGGGACGGGAATAATGAAAAGAGTCTTGCTCCCGATTGACGGCTCGAAATGTTCTCTCAGGGGTGTAGCGCTGGTTATTGTGAAGCGTTCCCTGTGGTCCAATCCGAAGGTATCGACATTCATCTGGTCAATGTCCAGGTCCCTTTTCGCATGATGCCAGTCGTTTCGCCAGACGCTCACAGATGGGAGGCTTCCATAAATAGGACAGCGAAAATCTGTTGTCTGCTTGGAAAAGTTGATGAAACAATCATCGACCTCGCCTAAGCCCTGCACTGCGATCAGATCGTCATGGGCACTCATGGTGGCGGTGCACTCAAGGAGTTCTTGTTGGTTCTAGTACGCTGAAAATTGTTCATCTCAAGATGGTTCCGTTTTTGCTGGTCAAATAGTAGTGCTGCAAACAAACCTCCGTGGCAGCAGATAAATGCCACGGAGTGGCCTGGACGACTATGTTGGGGAGGACGGGTATGCAAGACAGGGAAGCCCATGCCAAGTCAGCAGAGGACTTGGCGAACAATTTTCAGACTCACCTTGAGCGTGGTCTAGCCCAGCAAGAGGCTCAGGCACGGCTCGATAGATACGGTGCCAATGAACTGAGTGAGCGGCCACGGCCAGGAATATTTGCTCTGCTTTGGGATCAGTTCAACAATTATCTGGTGATCATTCTGATCATCGCTGCAGCCGTTTCGCTGGCGCTCGGCGAATACGTCGATTCTATTGCCATCATGGTTATCGTGGTTTTAAACGCTGTGGTCGGCGTCGTTCAGGAATCTAAGGCAGAGCAAGCGCTTGAGGCGCTTAAGAAAATGTCAGCCCCGAATGCGCAAGTTATTCGCGACGGCTTGCAGGTGACGATTCCTGGGCGGGAGATCGTTGCTGGCGACATTGTGGTGCTGGAAGCTGGTAACTATGTTCCGGCCGATCTTCGTCTGGTCGAGGGCATCAACCTGAAAGTCGAAGAGGCTTCACTAACCGGCGAATCAGTACCCGTCGAGAAACATGCCGGCGCGGTCCTGAACAAGGAAATACCTCTGGGTGATCGCAAGAACACCGCTTTCATGGGTACGCTGATCACCTATGGACGAGGCAAGGGGATTGTTATGTATGAATACCCAGATCGGGCTAATTGCCGAGATGATCCAGTCGTTCGAGACCGAAGCTACGCCGCTGCAGAAAAAGCTTGAGCATCTGGGCAAGGTTCTTGGAACAGCGTGTCTAGCGATCTGCGCACTGGTATTCGTTTACGGATTGTTCCGCGATACAAATCTCATGTCCGTTCTGGATAGCGGTTTCATGCATTATCTTGAGGCCGAGAAGAAAGGCATCATTAATCTGTTCATGACGGCGGTGAGTCTGGCCATCGCAGCAGTTCCTGAGGGTCTCCCGGCCATCGTGACTATTTGTCTCGCGCTCGGGATGCAACGGATGATCAAGCACAACGCGCTGATCCGCAAACTCCCCGCCGTCGAAACGCTTGGCTGCGCCACCGTGGTCTGCTCGGACAAGACCGGAACCCTGACGCAGAACGAGATGACCGTGGTGCAGGGGTGGGCGGGGGGCAAGCGCTTCCGCGTCGTTGGCGAAGGCTATAGCCAGTCTGGCGAGTTTTTCATGGGCACCGAACGCTTCGATC
>JAIFNM010000209.1 GCA_020047725.1 Betaproteobacteria bacterium | reverse complement strand
GCAATGTGCTGGTACTCGATACATCACGCTACATCGTCAGCGGCGCGACCTTTCCGACCTATTTCCTCAAGAAGGACGACCCGGTGGCTCGCATCCAGATGGAGCTTGACGTCACGCTGTTCGCCTCGCAAATCGCGCCGTTCTTCGGCATCACCCGGCGTTTCGTTGGCACCGAGCCGAATTGCAAGTTGACCGACGGCTATAACGAAACGATGAAGCGCATTCTGCCGGTTTATGACATTGAGTTTGTCGTCGTGGAGCGGAAACTGGCCTCTACGGGGGTGATCAGCGCCTCACGGGTGCGCGAAATACTGGCGCACAACGATCTTGCGCAGCTGGCCGAATACGTTCCGCCAAGCACGATCGCCTATCTCACCAGCGACGAAGCAGAACCCATCCGCCAGCAACTTCAGCATGGCATTGCAAAAAGCACCTGATTAATTCGTCCGCCGAACGCGTAACCACTACAAAAGGAAAAATCATGTCTTCTCCAAAACTTCTGGTCATCGGCGGCGTTGCCGCCGGAGCCTCATGCGCGGCTCGCGCTCGTCGCCTGTGCGAGAATGCTGAAATCACGATCATCGAGCGCGGCCCCGATGTTTCGTTTGCCAACTGCGGTCTGCCCTACTTCATCGGCGGTGAAATTGCCGCGCGCGATGTACTGGCCGTGCAAACACCGGCGTCGCTGAAAGCCCTGCTCAACCTTGATGTCCACACCCGCTGCGAAGCGTTGACCATTGATCGCGCCGGCAAACGCGTTGAAATCCGCCATCTCGACAGCGGCAATACCGAATGGCAAGCCTACGACAAGCTGATGCTGGCACCTGGCGCCTCGCCACTGCGCCCGGACTTGCCGGGGATTGACGACACGCGCATCTTCACCCTGCGCAACCTGGAAGACATGGATCGCATCGTTGCGGCGACCAATACCGGCATGCGCGCCGTGGTAATTGGCGCCGGCTTCATCGGTCTGGAAATGGCGGAGCAACTGCACCGCAAAGGACTTTCCGTGCAACTGGTTGAATTGCAGAAACAGGTCTTCCCGCCGCTGGATGCACCGATGACCGCATTGCTGGAAAGTGAACTGCGCCGTCACGAAATCGCCATCACGCTGGGTGACGCTGTCGCCCGGTTTGAACCTTTCGCTGACATCGTTCGCTGCCACCTGAGCTCAGGCAAAGTGCTGGAAGCCGATCTGGTCGTACTGTCTATTGGCGTGAAGCCCGATTCCGAACTGGCGCGCGCCGCCGGTCTGACCCTGGGTCCACGCGGGCATATCGTGGTCGACGAGTTCCAGCGCACGTCCGATCCGGACATCTATGCGGCTGGCGACGCCGTCGAAACGCTTGACCGCGTGATGGACGACAAGACCGTGGTGCCAATGGGTGGCCCGGCCAATCGTCAGGGGCGCGTAGCCGCCGACCACATCTTCATGCCGGACAAGGCTCGCCCTTATCCCGGTTCGCTCGGCACCGCCATCGTGCGTGCCTTCGATGTAGCTGCCGGCATCACCGGCTGGAGCGAGAAACGGCTGATCGCGGCCCAGCGGCCGTATCAAACCGTAACCGTCAACGATCATCAACACGCCACCTATTATCCGGGAGCCAAACCATTGACCCTGAAAATCCTCTGGGAACCGGAAAGCGGTCGTCTGCTTGGTGCACAAGCCAGCGGCTTTGAAGGCATCGACAAGCGCCTGGATGTACTCGCCACGGCCATCGTCGCCGGCATGACCGTTGAGGACCTGTGCCACCTGGAACTCGCCTACGCGCCACCGTTCGGCTCAGCCAAGGATGCGATCAATCTCGCCGGATTCGCCGCGTGTAACCGCCGCGATGCGCTGGTGACCCACAGCACCGAGTTGCCCGACGACCCCAATGTGCAAATCGTTGATGTCCGTCCCAAACCGCTCGCCGAAGCCTTCCCGGCGCCGTGCAAGGTCATCAACATCCCGTTCCCGACATTACGTGCCAACCTCGACAGGCTTGATCGCAGCCGCCCGGTGCTTACGCTGTGCGCTTTCGGCAAGATGAGCTATTTCGCGGCGCGGGTACTGGCGCAGCATGGCTTCAATGTCACCAGTTTCAGCGGCGGACTGAAAGCGAATGTCGATCCGCGCTCACCGGCCAAGATGCCGACACCGTAATTGCCGCGTCATTGGCGCGTAGCGGGACAGGGCTTTCGCACTCGCCTATCATAGTGGGCGCAGACCGAGCATGCGCATCCTGATTTTGTCATCCCAAACGGCCCGTTTGCGATTCGCCGCAGGCTGGTCTAAACGTTATCAGTGGTATCAGCGCGGATCAGGTTGAGAACGATTTTCTTGAGCAAGGATATGTTTTTGTGGGGCGTTGTCTTTTCGGACCTGGCAGCCATCCTCGCCGAAATTGACGTCGAGCATCCAGTGAAGCTGGTTCTAGATGCTCCAATGGGTACGCGCCGCCCTGTCCATTTCCTCTACGGTAATATCTCGCGAACTGATGTAGAAGCGTTGTTCCAGTTCGGACAGCTTGCCGCCGACCACGCGGAAGGAGCCTGTTCAGTTCGAAACGGCGTTCGATGCACTCGTGTCACATGTTGTATTGCACTTCACCCACAAGGAGGAGATTCTTCAGGAGTTTTCTTATGAACGCCTTCCGGAGCACGCCCAGATTCATCAAACGCTGGTGGCGCAAGCACTCAAGCTTCCCCACCCTGCCAATCAAGAAACTGATGCATCGGTAGGCGAATTGGTTGATTTTCTGGTGACCGAAGTGGTTACCCGGCACATACTGAATGAGGATCGAAAGTCTGCCCCACTGTTTTTCGATGAAGGCGTTAGTCGCCGGCCTGGAGCTGACCGAGAAACCTTAGTTTGACTACGGCGAACAGCGTCCAATGACTGTGAGTCGGCCGTCGTCTTGAAGAGTCATTTGCCGACCTGAGATAAAAAGACTTCGGGACGCATCGCCTGGCCTATTCCAGGTGAGTGTCGAGAATCACCGGCGGCTTCTATGGGGAGGATCCCCCAGCGACCCGTGATGGCCGGATGCGCTCGTTGGACTTGTTGGTAAAAATGGTCTGAATCGGTCGAGGACGAGCCGATCAGGCTGAATCAGTGATTTCACAAGTTGAAGGGCAGCTTGCAATTTCGCGCCATCTACCGTCAACGACCGCTGACCCACACATTGCAGACTGATTTGGGACGTGCCGCCACCGGCGGCATTGGCCGAGAAGGGGCCTGCCAGTCCACGGAATCGAGCGGCAGCATGATGATCATAAAGCTGTCATGGCACTTACAAATGTCAGAGGGCCGTTGAGAACCGATGGGATAGCAGCGCATTTCAAAAAACTGCCGCTCAGAATCACTGCCCCAATTCATCCGCTGAAAAGATCAAACGGTGACAACGCGACCAAGCACGTTCGCTCAAGTCGATTCTGGCCTATTCTGTTCTTCCTACTCAAAGCAACGCCTTACGTATCTTCAGCCCACTGAGATAATTTTCACGCAGTGCCCAGCTTCATCGTCTCTGGCACGCCAAAAAATTCTTTGAGAGATTGCTGCCTCATTAGAAAAATCAGTCGCCCACTTTGCGCCTTTTTTTCCCCGCCTCGTGCCCAGAACATGATGAAGAGGACATCCGGTGCTTAGGTGGAAAGCTTCGAGCGCACATGGTCAATACCATTTTCGTGAACGATCTCTTCCCTCAGAACCGGCTGTTTTTCGAGTACTGGCAGCGTCCTCATCAAGTCCTGGTAGAACTTGCCAGGAAAATCGCCGGGCTCAAAATCCCCCACGACACTCCTAATCACAGTTCCATTCTGAAGTTTGATTGGCTCAGCAAGCATTACGGTTGAGTAAAGATCCTCCTTGAATTGGACATGCGCCGCTTTCGGCACGCCGAAATTAACAACAATACGAGAAATCATCAGATGTAGATGCTTATTTGCCTTAATTCGTAGAGCAGAAGAAGCACTATCGTTCAGCGCCTTCAGGGTCACTCGAATATCGGTGACATTGCGCTCAAGGTTGTTACGGAACGATTCCGCTTCAGAAAGTTTGCTTTTCGCATTCTTCAGCTCTTCAAGGAAATATGCCTTTTCCGTCTCTCGTTTCGATAGCCTTTCAGCTGCCGCTGTTAACTGCCCTGACTCAACTAACACCAACAGATTCTCAATCATCGATTCAACATCAGACAGTTTGCTGGCAGCAACTGCGACTCTCGCCCGTAATGGCGCACAGGGATCATCTTTACCATGGTCGATAAGCGCTTCAAGATTCACTTCGTTAATCGTCTCAACAAATCTCTGCAAAAACGAGTTGTATTCCCATTTCCCAGACTCGGAACACACTCCACGTTGGTGGTCATAACAACCAATTTGTCGTCGGAACACTCCGTTTCTACTATGTCCCAACGTTGTCACGGTTCCGCCACAATGAGCGCAACGAAGCAAGCCGCGAAAAATGCTAACCATTTGTGAAGCATTGCGTCCTGATCGGCTTTTGTTCTCATTCGGACGACTAAGTGCCCAAAGCTCATCAGTAACAATGCGAGGGTAATAGCCCGGAATCGCGTCTCCAACTGGTCTACGATCATCACCACGTCCGGAATGTGGTTGAAGTTCGCCGAGAACAGATCGAGAACGAAGAATCTGTGCAATCGTGTTTTGGTGCCACGACATATTCAGACCACTTGTCTTACGTCGACTAATCAATGGCACCCCCTCCCGATTGAAACATCTTGAAATGGTTAGCTTCCCCATTCCATTAGCCTTCATGGAGAATATCCGCTGAACGATTGCAACGTGTTCTGGAATTTCAACAAAACCCGATTCCGTCGATTGAAGCCAGTTCGGGCAGGTTTTCGTCAATTTAATGCTTGCTGCATTCTCCCGCTTTTTTGTCCAAGCTGCCCTAATCCGTTTCGACTTAGTCAGAGATTCCTCATGTGCCCGCGCCATAACGACAATTGAAATCAGCAACTGATAGGGATTATCCCGCACGCTTGTAGCCGAATATGTTTGGTTGTCTGCGAGTGTGACAATGACAATGCCAGAGTTCAGTATCGAAATGAACAACTGGAGCGCGGTAAGAACTTGCGCTCTCGAAATTCTGTCTAAGGATTCAACAAGCAGAAGGCTTCCCTGTTCAACACGGCCAGTGCGGACTGCTCCGACAAATGCTCCAAGTGCACCTTTCTCTAAATTACTGCCATCAAATGCTGAAACTCCTAGATCGTGCATATTAAGGGACGTATTCAGCTTCAACCCATGGTCTTTGACATATTGCTCAGATAAATCAAGCTGACGCCGGAACGAATCCCCGGCCTGCTGACCAATAGATGAGAAGCGGATGTACGAATAGGCAGTAGTAGTCATTTTGACCCTCAGAAACAGGAACTAGAATGATTCTATAACTGGTTTAACTATTAAGATCGTAGTACCGACCCAGGGCAGCTTGGAATCGACGGCAACAGTGGTTTGGAGCATGGCAACCCGCAATCAGAAAAAGAAGAACAAGGAATGGCACAGTCTAAGGTTAC
>JAIFNM010000302.1 GCA_020047725.1 Betaproteobacteria bacterium | reverse complement strand
CCGCCACCGTTTGTCAGTGAGGATGATGTCATCATTCTTCGGTTGCTGTGGGCCGAGCGAACCCATGATTGCGGTTTGCGCGCTTTTGGCCTGGGCCCAAAGCACGGCGATGATGTTTTGCGACGGATGGCACAGACCGGCCGTCTCTATCCGGTCAATGATTTTTCACCGCTACGGCTGACCGAGGTGCGTCCGGCCAGCGTGGGCTGGCGCGTTGATGGCAACGGGCGGCAGCGGCCGTGGTTCAAACCGACGCCGGAAGCCAATCTGGTGGTTCCCTTGCAACCGCCCTGGTATGTTGATCTGGACGAAGGCGCTATTGGTACTCTGGACGTGCCGGGCAATCCGGACGTCATCGCACGGCTATTTGCGTTGCCACCCCTTTCAGCCAAGGAAGCCGCGCTGGTGGCTGAAGCGCTGACTGAGCTTGCGCCTGAATTGCCGATTCCTGAGGAAGCCGCCAACGCGCGCCTGCGCTGCATCGAGGCTAAACCAATACCGGTATTGCGGCTGCAGACGCTGAATACGCACGGCAATAGAAGCTGGCGTGACTACGTATTCAGCTACACCGGTGGTGAGTTCGACGTAGCACTTCCAGTCTTTCGTTATCTGGATGCAGAGATCAAGCCGGATGACGTCCGGGAGTTCTGTACGTTGCCCGATGGCGAGACAGTTCGCATCGTGCGTCAGAGCGAGCGCGAAAAAGCCTTGATGGACAGCTTGGCCGGGACGGGATTGCAAAGGATTCCCGGTTACGCCCTGCATACCTTTGGCAGTCCGCCCGACAGTGCCTATGGCTTGGCGAATGAGTTTGCCTGGTCAGCCTTCATGCAGGAGGCTCTCCCGGCGCTGCAGAGTGCCGGCTGGGTGGTCGAGTTTGACGACGACTTCCGCCATCACGCGCTGGAAGTCGAGTCGTGGGAAGCGGAACTGCTCGAATCGGACAGCGGCTGGTTTGACCTCGACATGGGCATCATAGTCGAAGGCGAGCGTCTGCCTTTGGCACCCCTGCTGGCCTTGCTCTTCCGGCGTGATGCGCGCTGGATGGATGCCTCGTTGTTGCACCAGATTTCCGATGACGAGATGATCGAGCTGAAAACGCCGGCCAATCAACGCATTCGTGCGCCGGCCGGGCGTCTGAAACCCCTGGCGGCGACCCTGATTGATCTTTTTGACGGATTTTCTGGCGGCAATACGCTGCGCCTTTCTCGATTTGACGCGCCGCGTCTGGCTGAACTCAGCGATACCAGTCGCTGGCAGTTTCGTGGCCAACGCGACGTAACGGCGCTTGCCAGCCAATTATCGGCGGCGCAAGGAATCAGCCATATCGAAGCACCCGCCGGTTTGGGCCTGGAATTGCGTTCATACCAAAGGGAAGGTCTGGCCTGGCTCCAGTTCCTGCGCGAGCAAAAGCTGTCGGGTATTCTGGCCGACGATATGGGTCTGGGCAAAACCGCACAGGCACTGGCTCACTTGCTGCTGGAGAAGGAAACAGGGCGCCTGGATCGCCCGGCGCTGATTGTATTGCCGACCTCGCTTATTTTTAACTGGAAGAATGAAGCGGCGCGTTTTGCACCAAGCCTGTCGATTCTTTCCCTGCATGGCGCGGAACGCAAAGGTCGGTTCGCCGAGATAACGCAGCATGATGTCGTGTTGACGACCTATCCTTTGCTTTGGCGGGATGCCCACGAATTAACCAAGCATCAGTACCATCTGCTCATTCTTGATGAAGCGCAAACTGTCAAGAATGCCCGCAGTCAAGGTGCCGAAGCCGTGCGCAGGATCGATGCACGACACCGCCTGTGCCTGACCGGCACCCCGCTGGAAAACCATCTTGGCGAGTTGTGGAGTCAGTTTGACTTCTTGTTGCCCGGTTTTCTTGGCGACAGTAATACCTTTACCAAATATTGGCGCACACCCATTGAGAAACAGGGGGATGCGCAACGCCGTAACCTGCTTGCCCGACGCATACGTCCTTTCATCCTGCGTCGCAAAAAAGAAGAAGTGGCTCGCGAGTTGCCGCCAAAAACGATCATCGTGCGCAAGGTCGAACTTGCCGGCAGCCAGCGCGATCTCTACGAGACGGTCCGTGCGGCGATGGATTCGATGGTGCGGGAAGAAGTCGCCAGCAAGGGCTTCGGCCGTAGCCAGATCGTTATCCTGGATGCGCTGCTCAAATTGAGGCAGGTCTGCTGTGATCCGCGTCTGGTCAAGGCGGTCTCGGCGCAACGGGTCAAGGAGCGCGCCAAGCTGGAGCTGCTGATGACCATGCTGCCAGAGCAGGTCGATGAAGGCCGCAAGATACTGCTTTTCTCGCAATTCACCAGCATGCTGTCACTCATCGAGGCCGAATTGAAACGCGCTGGCCTCGACTACGTCATTTTGACCGGCGACACCAAGGATCGCGAAACGCCGGTGCGCCGTTTCCAGGCGGGTGAGGTACCGATTTTCCTGATCAGCCTCAAGGCCGGTGGCGTTGGCCTCAACCTGACGGCAGCAGACACTGTGATTCACTACGATCCGTGGTGGAACCCGGCCGTCGAGAACCAGGCGACTGATCGCGCCCATCGCCTCGGTCAGGATAAACCGGTGTTTGTCTACAAGCTGATAATCGCCGGCAGCATCGAGGAGAAGATCCTGGCACTGCAGGAGCGTAAGGCCGAACTGGCCGCCGGGATTCTGTCCGAAGATCACAATATCGACCTGAAGTTTGGCGAAGACGACATCGCCGCCCTTTTCGCACCGCTGCCCGTGTAAGTTCTGCGCCACGACGCATCACGGAAGGCACGTTACAATACCGTATTTCAAAATCTCGCGAGAAATCTCCATGGCTGCAACCATCCTGAAAAATATCCCCGCTGGCGAGCGCGTCGGCATCGCCTTCTCCGGTGGCCTGGACACGTCCGCCGCTGTCCATTGGATGCGCGGCAAGGGCGCCATACCCTGTGCTTATACCGCCCACCTCGGCCAGCCCGACGAAAGCGATTATGATGACATCCCGCGCAAGGCCAAGATTTATGGCGCCGAGATCGCCCGACTGATCGACTGCCGCCCGCAACTCGTTGCCGAAGGCATCGCCGCCATCCAGTGCGGTGCTTTCCACATCAAGACTGGTGGCGCCACCTACTTCAACACCACGCCGCTGGGCCGCGCCGTCACCGGGACCGCGCTGGTCGTCGCCATGAAGGAAGACAACGTCAACATCTGGGGCGACGGTTCCACCTACAAGGGCAACGACATAGAGCGCTTCTACCGCTACGGTCTGCTCGCCAACCCGGCACTGCGCATTTACAAGCCGTGGCTCGACCAGAGCTTCATCGATGAACTCGGCGGCCGCAAGGAGATGAGTGAGTACCTCATCACCAACGGTTTCGACTACAAGATGAGCGTGGAAAAGGCCTACTCGACCGACTCCAACATACTCGGTGCGACGCACGAAGCCAAGGATCTGGAATTTCTCAGGAATGGTATCAGCATCGTCACCCCGATCATGGGTGTTGCCTACTGGCGCGAGGACGTGGTCGTCAAGCCTGAAACGGTCACCGTGCGCTTCGAAGAAGGCGAGCCGGTTGCCATTAACGGACAGACCTTCGCCAGTGCCGTCGATTTGTTCACAGAGGCTAACGTCATCGGCGGCCGACACGGTCTGGGGATGTGCGACCAGATCGAGAACCGGATCATCGAGGCAAAAAGCCGCGGCATCTACGAAGCCCCGGGCATGGCGTTGCTGCACATCGTCTATGAGCGACTGGTCACCGGCATCCACAACGAAGATACCATCGAGCAATACCGCATCAACGGCCTGCGCATTGGCCGCTTGCTCTATCAAGGCCGCTGGTTCGATCCGCAGACCCTGATGCTCCGCGAAACAGCCCAGCGCTGGGTAGCACGCGCTATCACTGGCGAGGTTACGCTAGAACTGCGCCGTGGCAATGACTACTCGATCCTCGACACCGAGAGCCCGAACCTCACCTACGCGCCCGAGCGTTTGTCGATGGAAAAGGTGGAAGACGCCGCCTTCACGCAGAACGACCGCATCGGCCAACTGACCATGCGCAACCTCGACATCTCCGATACCCGCCACAAGCTAGGCATCTATAGCCGGAGCGGCCTGCTTGGCTCGCAGAAGGATGGCAGCATTCCGCTATTGATGGGCAGCGGAGAGAAGAAGTAAAAGTCTTCCAGTGAGTTACTAAGCCCGCTGCACAGCGGGCTTTTTTGTGTCATCGCATTTTCCTTTCTCTTCTAATCCATGGTCAATCTGAACGTTTCTGTGCCTAGCTTCGTAAACCTTGAAGCACTGCTGACCGCAATCGAGGTGGCCGCCACGATTGCTTTTGCCATGTCGGGGCTGATCGAGGCCGTCCGGCGACGGATGGACATCATCGGCGTATTTTCGGTGACCTTCGTTAGCGCGTTTGGCGGGGGTACGCTGCGCGACGTGCTGCTGGACCGGCGTCCCTTATTCTGGGTGGAGAATCCGGAATATGTCTGGCTGGTTCTGGTGCTGACGCTCGTTACCCCAATGCTGCTACGCACTCGCCAACATCGTTTGACGAATAAGCTGATGGAGCTGGCCGATGCCCTTGGTTTGGGTTTGTTCGCCATTTCAGGCACATCGGTTGCGTTGATCTCCGGCATGCCTGAAATCGTCGCGGTCATAATGGGGGCGATTACGGCTGCTTTCGGTGGCGTGGCGCGCGATGTGTTGTGCAACGAGATCCCCAAGGTCTTCCATGACCACCGGCCTTATACTCTGTGCGCTTTAATCGGAAACACCCTATTTCTTTGTCTGCATGCGCTCGGCGCTACTCCAGAATTGTCTGCCGGCATTGGGATTGCGACCGTCACCGGCTTGCGTTTGCTTTCTTTGGCCTACCATTGGCGAATTCCTGCTTGGCCGCCACAGAAATGAAAATGTGACGTCTATCAATCCAGCGCGATACTGCTCAAATTCGACATGACGAAAGAGCGATTTGGGTAACTGCTGCCTCGAAGCGATACTCGACGGTCCGCCTGCCGGGTTTTCGAGCACGGCCTCTCCGACCAGACTGAAGCCGGCGCGGCCGGTAACCGCGGGCAGGGGTTGTTCGTCGGCAAAATCTGCATGGCCAAGTTGGGTGGGACAATCACGGCGCGTAATGTGGCGGATGGCTTGAGCTTTTCTCTGGAGCTGCAACGAATGACGGGGCGGACCACTGATTGCATGCTGTGAAGGGCATGGCTGAAAGGCAATAAAAACGGGCATCTTCAATGCAATAGCCCGGAGCTTCAATATCCATGGGGGTTCCAGGGTATTTCAAAGACCACATTCGATTTCAAAATTGTTTGTGACACGAAGACGAGCCGCAGAAAGTGCTATAGCACTGCAAAGCGAAGTCAACAAAGTCAAGGACGCTTTGGAAATGGAATCAGGCATTCAATCGATAAGCGTCGATTGATAACCAGGTATTTCGTCCTTCAATATCTGCATCATGCTCAGACCTGCCTGGTGGGCGCAAATGCCCCATAGCCACTGGTTTCCCGGGTCGCGATGAAA
>JAIFNM010000248.1 GCA_020047725.1 Betaproteobacteria bacterium | reverse complement strand
GGCTGAGGGTGCTGGTAAGATTTTCGACGACAACGGAGATCTGCAAGGGGATGCTCTCGAAAACCATGCGCTCGGCTTCAATCTTGGAAATGTCGAGGATATCGTTGAGTACGCCGAGCAAACGCATAGCAGAGAGCTTCGCCTTGTCGAGATACTCGAGCCCATTGGGATCAGCGATGCACCGCTTGGCTATGTCGATCATGCCCAATACGCCATTCATCGGCGTGCGCAGTTCGTGGCTCATGTTGGACAGGAAGGCGCTCTTGGCGCGGCTGGCAGCTTCTGCGGCATCCTTCGCGGCGACAAGTTCGGCGGTGCGCGTATCGACCAGATGTTCAAGGTGGTGTCGATGACTGTCGAGTTCGGCTTCGGCTCGCATGCGCTCGGTAATGTCATGCCCGATTGCCAAAACACCCACAGTGCAGCCGTCTTTGTCCTTGAGGGTTTTGTTGTACCAATCGACAAGAATCGCTCGACCGTCTTTGGCGATGATCGGATTCACGTTTCCACTGGTGTGGATATCGGCAACGATTTTTTGAAACAGAGGTTTGATGGTACGGTCGATTTCCGGCGTCGAAAACGTCTCGAACCAGTCGCTCCCCTTGACTTCATCCAGACCATAGCCGGCCAGTTCCTCCATGTAGGGGTTGAATCGGACAATGTGCCCCTGGGTGTCCAGGACCAGAATGATTACCTGGGCGGTTTCGATCAGGCTGTCGGAAAAGTCGAGTTGTTCTCTCAGCGCCTCCTCGGCCTGTTTGCGCTCGGTGATATCCATGATGCTGCCGATGACCCTGACGACCTTTCCACTCTCACACACCGGACGGGCGGTCGTACGAATCCAGAGCCGGCGCCCCTCAGCGCTGGTGAAAGGCAACTCCAGATCATAGGGTTCCCCCTCCGCCATGCACCGTTGGAAGGCGGCCAGAACTACCGGGCGATCCGCTGGCTCATAGCATTCCGCGCTCCTGTTGATATGTTCGCTTGATCCCGGCTCAATCTCCCCCAGCGAAAAATCATGGATCCGATACGTTTCTTCCGTCCAGTACATGGTTTGAGTTTCAACGTCCCACGCCCAACCGCCAACCCTGCTCAGGCGCTGACTTGCATTCAACAGATCCTCGCTCTGCCGCAACGAATCCGCACTGCGCCTGATCTCTTCAGCCTGCGTATAGGCAATTTCCCTGGCGCGGACCTGACGAGCCAAGGCAAGCATCAACGCACAAAGCAGGCTGCTGAGCACGATGCCACCGGCCAGTGTTGCCCAGGCGCTCGCATAGCTGATGGGGGCCACGCCCTCGCCGGCATGAAATGCCAGTAACCAATGCTGACCATTGAAATCAATGGTTCGCTGTTGGTAGGAGAGAGGATCGACTTTATGGGTGCGGGCTGGGTGGCTATCGTACAAATGATTGTCGGCCCTCACTTCAAGGCCCGCATAGATTTGCAGATGCACACGCTTGGTTTTGTGTTCATCCCAATGGGCAAGTATACCTTCCAACAGGTCCTTCATCCGATAGGGGCTGTAAGACCAGCCGATCAGCGCGGCTCGTCGTTGTTCGACCGTGTCGGTCGGTGCGCCATTGCGATAGATCGGGACGTACATCAACGCTCCCGCTTGTACCTCCGTACCAGTCTCCTGAACCAGTTCAACCTTGCCTGACAATGCCGGCCTTCCGCTATCGCGCGCCTGTTCCATGGCGGCACGGCGCACCGGTTCGGAGAACATGTCGAAACCGAATGCGCGCAGATTGCGGTCGAGAAACGGTTCCAGATAGATGATGGAGGTGTAGAGGGGTCGTTCGCCCGCCGGGCGCACGGTGTAGTCGGGAAAGCCTTCGGCGCGAATTCTGGCGATATGGGCAGCCAGTTGATGCGGTAGAATCACTTGCGAAAATCCGATGCCCTGCACCCCGGGAACGCTTTCCTGGGCATGAAGTTTCTCAACGTAGGCTTGCCACTCGCGGCGATTAACCTTGTCGGATGCGGCAAAGAGACCCGCGCCGCCCTTGAGCGTGAGCGCATAGGCATCGAGTCGCTCGCGAATCTTGAGCGTTACCTGATCGCTGGTGAAGGCAAATTCGTTCGCCACATCCTGTTCGATGGCCTCCTTGACCTCAAGGCTTGCAACAATCGTCAATACAAGCCCGACACCAACTGCAATCCAGGGTGACAAATGCCGCTTCATGTGCAATCCCTTTGCAACCAGCTAGGTCAGCTATCCGCCCCCCTGACCTTCAGTCAACACGTCTCGGCGGTCAGCGAAGACGGCTCTTGGCCGACCTAAGACGGATCATAGCGTACCACCCACCTTGCATGCCAGTCCGATATTGCATCGCATGAGAGGAAATCAATCACAGAATTCGGATACACAAAAAGAAGGCCGCGTCCTTGTTCGCGGCCTCTCATTTGCAAGCTGCCTATTCCCGACCCATCGGTGTTTCGACCAGTTCGGTCTGGCGCCCGGCCTGAATCCTAGCGATTTCAGCTTCGGCCTGCTTTACGTCCCCAGCCGAACCGAGTATGCGGAACTCGACATCAAAGGTCTTGATTTCGCCTGAGCCGATTTTGGCAATACGACCTTGATCGCGTTCGACCTGGCGCGGATACGGATAGCAGGTACCCGGTTCGATACCGGTGACGTAGCCATCGGCAGCGCTGTCGGTGTTCTTCCACAGGGTCAGTGCGGGCAGTTGCTGCACGTTGAAGCCAAGCGACACACCGCGGCTGCCGGCCTGGTTGGACAGCATGGCCAGCGTTTTTCCTTCGGCGTCGGCGTACGGCTTGATGTTGAAGACCATTTCGTCAAAGCCGGGCGTGACGGGCAGATAGGTTTGCCAACTGGCCAGCCCCGCCTTGGCGTAATCGTTGAACGGCGAGACCTCATGAGCCGCGGCCTGGAAGCGCGCGCCACCTTCGAGGAGCGGGCTGCCAAAATTCGCGTGGTAGATGATCTGGTAGTCGCGCTCGTAGTCCGACAGGTTGTGCAACTCGTCATGCACGCGGAAGGCACGCTCACCCGGCGTCACACTGACGCCGGCCCAGGTTTCCAGATTGCTGAACTTGAAGGTTTTTTCCTTGATCAGCCCCTTGACCGTAATGCGGTGCGGCGCAGCACTTTCGATGCTGACCACGACACGCGACGCCGGGATATTCTGAACACGCCCGTGCAGAGTCAGCAGACGGCCGTTTTCAGTGCTTGGATGACCGCTCCATTCGAAACCGCAACGCGCCAGCATTTCGTTGAAACCATCGAGCCAGCCGAGCCCACCGCGTTCTGCGAGGTTGATGAAGGCCGGATTGACGACTTCATCCACCGGCGACTTCCAGCTCAGCGCCACATCTTCGCACTGCGCCTTGTAGAGCCCCATGCCACGGGTCGGAATGACGACCAGTTGAAGATTGCCGGTGTCGATGGTGATCAGCGTGCTGCCTTCCTGACGGCCGCCGTGCAGCGTGGTTTTGGAAATTTTGAACGGTGTTTCGATGCCAAGCGTCTCGTTGCTGACTTGCCAATTAGCGATTTCGACACCCTGGGCCCTGTCGGTCAGCACGAAGTCGTGCGTTGCATTCATTTGGTCACCGGTCATCGTTTTGGCATCATTCATTACATCCCCCTCAGGCCAGGACTCTGGCTTCTTCCAGCTTCAGCAACTTGTACTCGATCGAATCGACCAGTGCGATCCAGCTCGCCTCGATGATGTCGGTTGAAACGCCGACCGTCGTCCACACCGAATCGCCGTCGGTCGACTGAATCAACACGCGTACCTTGGCAGCCGTCGCATCGCGGCCGTTGATGACGCGCACCTTGTAATCGGTCAAATGCACGTTGGACAGCTCCGGGTAGAAGCGGTCGAGAACCTTGCGCAACGCGCTGTCAAGCGCATTGACCGGGCCGTCTCCCTCCGCTGCGGTGATCTCGGACTTACCATCCACCTTGACCTTGATGATGGCTGACGAACCGTATTCGCCATTGGCCGGCTGCTCACCGATGATCTTGAAGTGCTCCAGCTCGAAGAACGGGCGATACTTGCCGAGTTGCTTGCGGATGACCAGTTCGAAGGTACTTTCCGCGCCTTCAAACTGGTATCCCTCGTGCTCCAGCTCTTTCAGGCGCTTCATGATGCTGTCGGTCACCGCATCGTCCTTGGTGATGCTGGCATCGACTTCCCAGATCTTGTCGAGAATCATGCGTCGGCCGGAGACTTCGCTCATCAGGAAGCGGCGCTGTCCGCCGACCAGCTCGGGATCGATATGCTCGAACGAACTGGACGCCTTGTTCACGCCGTCGATGTGCATGCCGCCCTTGTGGGCGAAGGCACAGTTGCCGATGAAGGGGTCGCGCTCGTTGATCGCCACGTTGGAAATGGCGGCGATATGGCGTGCAGTCCGCGTGATGTGCCTGTATTCGCCAGCGGGCAGGCAGTCGTAATCGCGTTTGACCCCGAGATTGGCGATGATCGTCGAGAGGTTGGCATTGCCGCAGCGTTCTCCGAATCCGATATACGTGCCCTGAACGTGCCGAGCGCCGTTCTCCACGGCCATCACGCTGTTGGCCACGGCCATGCCCGCGTCGTTGTGCGCATGAATACCGATCGGCAGGTCGAACAGCGAAACCATCTTCCTGACGATCTCACCCACTTCCGACGAGAAGCTTCCGCCATTGGTATCGCAGAGAACCAGGCTATCCGCACCGCCATCGACGGCGGCTTGCAGTGATTTGACGGCGTACTCCGGGCTGGCCTTGTAGCCGTCGAAAAAATGTTCGGCGTCGTAGACCACCTCCTTGCCCTTGGACTTGAAGAAAGCCACGGTGTCGCGAATCATGTTCAGGTTCTCTTCGAGCGTCGTGCGGATGATTTCCGTGACGTGGAAATCCCAGCTCTTGCCGAAGATGACGATGACCGGCGTAGCGGCCAGCAGCAACGACTGAACGTTATCGTCGTTCTCGACCCTGATGTCGCGACGCCGGGTACTGCCGAACGCGGCCAGCTTTGAATGCTTCAGTGAAATGGAACTGGCCCGGGCAAAGAATTCGAGATCCTTCGGGTTTGATCCAGGGTTGCCGGCCTCAATGTAGTCAATGCCGTGATCGTCCAGCAAGGTGAGGATCTTCAACTTGTCTTCAACAGAAAACGAGATCCCTTCTGCCTGAGCCCCGTCCCGCAATGTCGAGTCGAATATCGCAACTTTAGTACCCATTTAGTACACCCTTCATGTGTTTTCTGTCAAGAATCGAGCTGCTTGGACCATCTGCTGGCAAAAGATTCAACGGCACGCGAATTTCCCTTGCCACCATTGTGTGAAAACCGCACGCGGCTGACGCGACGCCCACCTTAAATCAGGCTATCCCGCGACACCCCGCCCCGCTTGATGACACGGCGGAGCTGATCGAGCGCTTCAATCTGGATCTGGCGAACGCGTTCGCGCGTCAGATTGAGATCGGCCGCCACTTCCTCCAGCGTGCTGATCTCGCCCCCGCCAAGGCCGTAGCGACGTTCGAGCACGCAGCGCTGTTTATCCGGCAACTGATCGACCCA
>JAIFNM010000181.1 GCA_020047725.1 Betaproteobacteria bacterium | reverse complement strand
ATCGACTTTCAGGGTCGATTGGCTTTCCATAACCAGCGCGGTGATCGTCTGCTTGAAGAGTTCTGGCGACAAAGGGACGTGGGCGAGCCATTCTGGAGCGTCGGAACACACAAACCCAAGAGCATCAGCGCACTCAGTATCAGCGGGCGTGACATCAGGCCCTTGCAGGGTGACGCGTTCGAACTGAATATTCGCTTCGAGTCCAACCCGGATGAGCATCTCTATGGGATGGGCCAATATCAGCAGCCGCACCTCAACCTGAAAGGCTGCGTACTCGAACTGGCTCAACGCAACTCGCAGGCGAGTGTCCCGTTTATGCTGTCCAGCCTGGGGTACGGTTTCCTGTGGAATAACCCGGCCGTGGGCGAAGCCGCTTTCGCCAAGAACGAGACGCGCTGGTCCGCAAAAGCGACCCGGCAAATGGATTACTGGATTACCGCCGGCGATACCCCAGCAGAAATCCTGCACTCCTACGTTGCGGCGACCGGCATGCCGCCAATGATGCCCGAGGAACTGCTCGGTCTGTGGCAATGCAAGCTGCGCTACCGCAGCCAGGCTGAATTGCTGGACGTGGCGCGCGAGTACAAGCGACGCAATATTGATCTCTCGGTCATCGTTGCCGATTTCTTCCATTGGACCAATCAGGGCGACTGGTGTTTCGACCCGCGAGACTGGCCGGACCCTAAGTCCATGACCGAAGAACTGGCTTCAATGGGGATCAAGTTGATGGTCTCGGTCTGGCCGACGGTCGATAGCCGCACCGAGAACTACAAGGTGATGCGCGAAAAGGGCTATCTCGTCCACACCAAGAAGGGAATCGACATCAACTTCGATTACCTCGGCAACACGAAGTTCTTTGATGCGACGCACCCGGACGCCCGGAGATACGTATGGGAGCAGGCGAAGAAGAATTATCTGGACCTTGGCGTAGACCTGTTTTGGCTCGATGAAGCAGAGCCGGAATACAGCGTCTATGACTTTGACAACTATCGCTACCATCTGGGCAACGTTCTAGAAGTTGGCAATATCTATCCAGCCCTCTATTCCAAAGCCTTTTTTGATGGCTTGTGCAGCGAAGGCAAGACCGGGGTCGTCAATCTGGTTCGCTGCGCCTGGGCGGGAAGCCAGCGATATGGGGCACTGGTATGGTCCGGCGACATTCACTCATCCTTCGACTCGATGCGCAACCAGTTGAGTGCCAGCCTGAACATGGGCATGGCGGGAATACCATGGTGGACGATGGATATCGGGGGTTTCCACGGGGGCAACGTGAACGATCCGGCTTTTCACGAACTCCTGATTCGCTGGTTCCAGTGGGCGGTCTTCACACCGATTTTGAGAATGCACGGATACCGGGATCCGATGATCGATCCGGACGAGAAGTACCGCGACGGCATCGCCCAATGCAACTCCGGATCAGGCAATGAACTATGGAGTTTCGGTCCGGCAGTCTACGAACTGCTGCTCAAGTATCTTCGCCTCCGCGAAAGCTTGCGGCCCTATGTCCACGAGCAAATGCTCCGTGCGCACGAATACGGCACACCGCTGGTGCGCCCGATGTTCTATGACTTTCCGGAGCAAACGCAAAGCTGGTCCATCGAAGATCAATACATGTTCGGCCCAGACATCCTGGTTGCGCCGGTGCTGGCAGAAGGCCAGCAACAACGGCCGGTCACCCTGCCTGCTGGCGTGGTATGGGTCGATCCGTTTTCTGGCGAGGAAATGCAGGGAGGTCAGACGGTTATGCGCAAAACGGTGCTTGCTTGCATTCCCGTTTTTGTCAAAAAAGACAGCGCAGCAATCCAGATGCTGGAGTCAATGCGTCAAATCCAGTCGTCAAGCTGACTACGATTGATCCGGCCTGAAAATTCCCGGATTAGTTCAAACGAAATAGGGCAGGCCTTTGTCAGACTTGATCGCATTAGTGGAAGTCCCGACTGCTGGTCGGCAAACGCCCTAGAAGTTCTGTGTGATCCATGAGCCGCTTGGCGATCAGATGCACGACCTCGCCTTCACGCTGCAATACGCCCAGCACACCAAGCAATCGCGAACTCAATAGCTCACGCCGCTGGCTTTCGGCCAGCTTCGAATGGACGATGACATTGGCTAGCCCCGTCTCATCCTCCAGTGTCAGAAAGATGACGCCGCTGGCCGTTCCCGGGCGCTGGCGGCCCGTCACAATGCCGGCGCAGCAGGCCGGACAATTGTGGGTGAGGCCGCGCAAAGCTGATGTGGTGATATAGCGTCGCCGCTCAAGCAGGCGGCGTAAAAGACTCAAGGGATGGCGACCGAGCGTCAAACTCAAGGTGGCGTAATCGGTAACGAGTTCCTCGCCTTCGCCCGGCGCGGCCAAAGCCGTTACCGTTTCGCTGACTGCCGCTTCCAGCAAGAGATCGCGCTGGACCGGCACCGCTGCTACCGTCCAGGCCGCCTGACGACGGTGCCCGGCCAGCCCGGCCAGCGCACCCGCAGCGGCCAGTTTGTCCATCTCATCACGGTTCAAACCGGCCCGTCGGGCGAGATCGGCTACGTCACTGAACGTTCGCGACGACGCGATGCGCTCCCCAGTCTCTGGCCCCAGTCCCTTGATCTGGCGCAGCCCAAGACGCACCGCCGAGCAATTGTCGCCTTCCAGTCTTGCTTCCCATGCGCTGTGCTGTACATCCGGTGGCCGCACCTCGATTTGATGGCGAGGATTACGCCTGGCATCCTGTACCAGTTGCGAAGCCGAATAGAAGCCCATCGGCTGGGCATTGAGCAAACCAACCAGGAAGGCCGCCGGCTCATGGCATTTGAGCCACGCCGACACATAACTCAGCATGGCAAAACTTGCCGCGTGCGATTCCGGGAAGCCGTATTCGCCAAAACCCTCGATCTGGCGAAAAATCGCCTCGGCAAATTCGCGGGAGTAGTTACGGGCCAGCATGCCATTGATCAACTTGTCGCGGAAGTGTTCAACGCCACCGCGCCGCTTCCATGCCGCCATCGAGCGCCGTAACTGATCGGCCTCGCCGGGCGTGAAACCTGCGGCGACGACGGCAAGTTGCATCACCTGTTCCTGAAAAATGGGCACGCCAAGAGTACGCTGCAACACCCTCTTCACCGTAACTGAAGGATACGTCACGGGTTCAAGCCCCTGACGTCGCCGCAGATAGGGATGCACCATGTCGCCCTGGATTGGTCCCGGCCGAACAAGGGCCACCTCAATGACCAGATCGTAGAAACAACGCGGCTTGAGGCGCGGCAGCATGGCCATCTGGGCGCGCGATTCGATCTGGAAGACGCCAATCGTATCGGCGTGGCCGATCATTCTGTAGACCGCCGGGTCGTCGCGCGGAATGTCCTGCATGCGGAAGTTCCGCCCCTCCCGTTTCGAGATTTCGTCGAGTGCGCGCCGGATGGCCGTCAGCATGCCAAGCGCCAATACATCAACCTTCATCAGCCCCAGGGCGTCGATGTCGTCCTTGTCCCACTGGATGATGCTGCGCTCCGGCATGGCCGCGTTCTCGATGGGAACCAGCCGATCAAGCCGCCCGCGGCTCATGACAAAACCGCCGACATGCTGCGACAGGTGGCGCGGAAAACCCATCAACTGTTTGGCCAGGATCAGCCATTTTTCAACGCGCGGACTGTGTGGATCGAGTCCGGCGGCGGCAAAGCGCTGCGGCAGTTCTTCACGTTTATCCCACCAGGCCAGCGACGAAGTCAGGGCATTGATGCGATCAATGTCGATGCCCAGGGCGCGACCGCTATCGCGCAGTGCCGAACGTGTCCGGTAACAGATGACCACAGCGGTGAGCGCTGCACGCTCGCGACCATACTTGGCATAAATGTACTGGATGACCTCCTCGCGCCGCTGATGCTCGAAGTCGACATCGATATCCGGTGGTTCATTGCGTTCCTTCGAGATGAAGCGCTCGAACAGCATGTCGGACTGCGCCGGATCGACCTCGGTAATCCCCAGCGCGTAGCACACCGCCGAGTTGGCGGCGGAACCCCGGCCCTGACAGAGGATCGCCTTCTCTCGGGCGAACTTGACGATATCGTAGACGGTGAGAAAGTAGGCCTCGTAGTTCATCTCGGCAATCAGCGCCAATTCGTGCGTGATCTGCTGGCGAACCTTGTCGCTCGCGCCGTTCGGGTAACGCACGGCCAGCCCATTCTCCACTTCGGCACTCAGGTAGCCGGAAAGCGTCTGCCCTGCGGGAACGACTTCTTCGGGATACTCGTAGCGCAATTCACTCAGGGAAAAATCGCACAGCGCGGCAATGCGCAGTGTTTCTGCAAGCAGTTCAGGCGGGTACAGACGCGACAGACGCAGGCGGGTACGCAAATGCCGTTCACCATTGGTAAACAGGGCATGGCCAGCGTGATCCACCGGCGTGTTGAGACGGAGGGCGGCCAGCACATCCTGCAAGGCTCGGCGCCCACGCACATGCATATGCACATCGCCACAGGCGACCAGCGGCAGGCCACTGGCGGCGGACAATACGCGTAGCCCTGCCAGTCGTTCTCCGTCATCCGGTTGCAGATGACGCTCGAAAACGGCCCAGCTGCGCCCCGGGAAGGCAGAGCCAAGCCACTGCCCTTCATCCGTAGTGGATTCCGGGGCGGCGATCCAGAGGGCAAGACAATCAGGCACACCGCGGACCAGATCGCTGCGGGTCAGTTGATAACGGCCCTTCTCTGCGCGACGTCGCCCAAGGCTAATGGTGGCGCAGAGATTGCCGTAACCGGCGCGGTTTTGTGCCAGCAGAACGAGCTTCATGCCGCCACTCAGAAGCAGTTCCGTGCCGATAATAAGCTTGAGTCCGGCCTGCTTGGCAGCCACATGTGCGCGCACAACGCCTGCGACGGAACATTCGTCGGTGATGGCCAGCGCGCCATAGCCAAGCACCTTCGCCTGCCCCACAAGCTCTTCCGCATGCGAGGCGCCGCGCAGGAAGCTGAAGTTGGAGACACAATGTAATTCAGCATAGTCCGGCAAGGCTGCAGGTGTTTTCATGCAAAAAAACCCTGCAGGAACCAGCCGCCCGGAGCGCGACATTCGCGATAAATCCACAGCCAGCAGGCATTGGCCGAAAGTGCGATGAAATAGTCGCGACGAATATCGCCGGTAAATTCGTTACTTGTTTCGCCGCTATCCCACCAGCCTGATTCGATACGTTCCGGCCCGGCCAATAGCTTCAGATAGCCATGGCGATAGGGGCGCCCATCAACTTCCGCCAGGGATTCCGGCTTGTCGAGCAGCCAGAGTGGCCGGGGGAATACCGATTGTGCACCCCGCGTGGTCTTTTCGAACAGGGTTGCGCGTCGCGTAGCGCACTCGGGACGATGATCATCATTCACTGCCACGCGATAGACCTGCTGCTCCCCGAGTCGTGCGCTCAGCCGCTCCAGCAAGGTGCCAATGGCGTCCTGCCCGGCATTCGCATCATCAAACAAGGCCTGGCTACGCCCTGGAAGGGAAGCCACATTCGTAGCATCCAGCCGGAGTGACTCCACCGGGGCATCGAGCGACATGCTTCCAAGTCGCTCGCGCAGCACGCGCTCGAAGCGCG
>JAIFNM010000265.1 GCA_020047725.1 Betaproteobacteria bacterium | reverse complement strand
CTGCTCCATGCTGACATCAGGCAGGGCAATCAGGAACTCCTCGCCGCCGTAGCGACCAATCATGTCGGACGAACGCAGGCGCCCCTTGAGTAGCCAGGCCAGGCCACGGATGACCTGATCGCCGACCGGATGACCATAGGTGTCATTAACCGATTTGAAGTGGTCGATATCGATCATGACAACCGTCAGGGTGGTGTGCGAAACCACGCTCTTGACCATTATTTGCAACTGCGATTTGGCTGCCGTGTGATTGAGTAGGCCAGTGAGACCGTCGATGCGTGTCGAGCGCTGCGTTTCACGGAAGCGCTCGATTTTTGTCTTGACGATTGCTGCCAGCAGAACCGGATTGAATGGCTTTATCAGGAACTGGTCGCCACCGAGTCGCAGGGCCTCGACTTGCATGCCAATATCGGATTCGCCCGACAGGTAAACAATCGGCAATGCCTTGTAGGCCGCCATCTGGCGAAGTGCGCGCGTGGCTTCGACACCGTTGAAGCGCGGCATGTACATGTCCATCAGGATCAGGTCGGGGCGATAGGTCTCGAGTTCATCGAGCAGTGTTCCGGGATCGCGAATGGCGCGACTGTCGATCCCGTGTTCCAGAAGCGTGCGCTGGATCAGGGTGACGGCGACACGCGAATCCTCGACGACCAGAACGCGGTATTTCTCCGGTTCGTAGTTCTGAACGAGATCAAGAACGCAATTGAGTGCCATCGACGATCCTTCTTCCTGGGGAATCGTTATGTCGATGCCGGATCGCATCAGGGCGACGATAGCTTCCATCGCTGGATGAGCGCCCAGATAGATCAACTGGCTTGCTGCACAATGGTTGCGAAGTTTGGCGATGCAGGCGCGCTCCTCAGTACTCGCAGTTTCCGGTGAGGGGATGCAAAGCACCGCCAAAGGCGCATCGCCATCGGGGTGTTGCCCTCCCCAGCTGATGACTTTCGTTTGAAAGCCGAAGAACTCGATTTGCTGCTTGAGGGCGTCGGCCATTTCCTGCATTTCCGGTGCCACGATCAGCCACACTGAGCGCGGTTTGAGCCATTCAATATCCTGGGGTCTTGATGGGTATTCCTCAGTGCGTCGTTCGGCAACGTTCTTTCGCAAACTGGCAATGGCACCCAGAAGGGTATCCATCTGGCGCTGAAGGATCGTAATGTCCTGCGCTTCGATCGGATGAGTGGTGGTTGTGCCAAGGCGCGTTAAGGCCTGACTTTCCAGGCCTTCGCAGATTCGCACCAGACCAGGCAAGCGCATGCGGTTGAAGTGCTCGGCCAGGCTGTTAACCGCGACTGTGAACTCGATGAAAAGCTCGAATGAACCTTCCGCAACGTAACGCTCCCAGCGTGTTCGTAGCACGTAGATTCGGTCAGTAATTGCGTTTGTGTAAGACATCGACATGGCTGGGTCGTCGAAAGGAATCTGCCATTATCGAGGAGTGGGGCATCAGAACAACGACATTGTTCCAGGATTTCAAGCCGCTTTGTGGAGTTTTACGTTGGCAATCTGCAAAAAAAGGCCGCCTCAAGCGCAACTTGCGGCGGCCTTCTCTGGGTGCTATTGCTTACTTCTTTCGCACCGGCGGAACATCGGTACAACTGCCATGGGCCACCTCCGCCGCCATGCCGATCGACTCGCCCAGGGTTGGGTGCGGGTGAATGGTTTTTCCAATATCAACCGCATCACAGCCCATCTCGATGGCCAGGCACACTTCGCCGATCATGTCGCCAGCGCTCGGGCCGACAATCGCGCCGCCGATCACGCGATGGGTTTCGGCGTCGAAAATCAGCTTGGTGAAGCCATAGTCGGCACCATTGGCGATGGCGCGTCCAGAAGCACCCCATGGGAACTTTGAGGTTTCGATCTTGCGGCCTTCCTTTTTCGCCTGATCCTCGGTGTAACCGACCCACGCCACTTCCGGGTAGGTGTAGGCGACGCCAGGGATAACCGTTGCATCGAAGGCGGTCTTCTGCCCGGCAGCGACTTCGGCGGCAACATGACCCTCATGCACCGCCTTGTGCGCCAGCATCGGATTACCGACGATATCGCCAATGGCAAAGATGTGCGATATGTTGGTGCGCATCTGCGCATCGACTTCAATGAAACCGCGCTCGGTAACGGCTATTCCGGCCTTGTCGGCGGAAATCTTCTTGCCATTCGGGCTGCGTCCTGCGGCTTGCAGAATCATGTCGTAGCGTACGGCGTCGGCTGGTGGAGCGCCTTCACCCTCGAACTTGACCCACAGACCGTCTTCTTTGGCCTCTACCGCGACAGTCTTGGTTTTCAGCATCACTTTGTCGAAGCGGTGCAGATTCTGCTTTTCCCAGACCTTGACCGCATCGCGATCCGGCCCCTGCATCAGTGCATCCAGCATTTCGACAACGTCGACACGGGTGCCGAGGCTGGAGTAAACAGTGGCCATTTCCAGACCGATGATGCCGCCGCCGATGACCAGCATCTTCTTCGGTATGAAGCGCAGTTCCAGCGCGCCTGTGGAGTCGACAATTCGCGGGTCTTTCGGAATGAAGGGCAGGTGCACGGCGGCTGAGCCGACGGCGATGATGCAATTCTTGAAGCGAATGATCTTCTTGCTGCCCGTTTTTCCTTGTGCGCTGCCCTCGGTAACTTCAACTTCCAGATGATTGGCATCAAGGAAGCTGCCGTAACCGCGAACAACGGTAACCTTGCGCAGCTTGGCCATGCCGGCCAGGCCGTTGGTCAGCTTGCCGACGACTTTTTCCTTGTGTGCGCGCAGTTTGTCGAGATCGACCTGCGGTGCCGCGAAGGAAACGCCTGTGTCGGCCAGGTGCTGCGCTTCGTCCATGACGGCCGCGACATGCAACAGCGCTTTCGATGGAATGCAGCCAACGTTAAGGCATACACCGCCGAGCGTTGCGTAGCGTTCGACGATGACCGTCTTCATGCCAAGATCGGCGCTGCGGAAAGCCGCTGAATAGCCGCCGGGGCCACCGCCGAGCACAAGCATTTCGCATTCGATATCGGCGGTGCCAGCCGCACTCGGTGCCGGTGCGGCGAGTGGTGCTGGTGCGGCTGTGGGTGCTACAGCGGGTTCTTTAGCCGGCGCTGCGGCGGCCGATGCCTCGATGACCGCTACGATCGAACCCTCGGAAACCTTGTCGCCAATCTTTACCCTGAATTCCTTTATTACGCCCTCGGTCGGGCTCGGGATATCAATCGTCGCCTTGTCTGATTCCAGCGTGAGCAGGGAGTCTTCGGCCTTGACGCTGTCGCCGACCTTGACGCACAACTCGATGATCGGCACGTCGGTGAAATTGCCGATGTCCGGGACTTTTACTTCAATGATCTGACTCATCCGTATCTCCCGATCAAACCAGCGCGCGGCGCATGTCGGCCAGAAGCTGCGCGACATAGACGTTGAAACGCGTGGCCAGGGCTCCATCGATGACGCGGTGGTCGGCGGTCAGCGACAGTGGCAGGGTGAGTCGCGGAACGAATTCCGTGCCATTCCAGGCCGGCTTCATTGCCGATTTGCTGACACCCAGGATGGCGACTTCCGGGGCGTTGATGATTGGTGAGAACAGGGTTCCACCAATACCGCCCACACTGGAAATCGTGAAGCAGGCGCCAGTCATGTCGGCCGGGCCAAGCTTGCCGTCGCGTGCCTTCTTGGCAAGTTCGCCGCATTCGGCAGCGATCTGGGAAACGGATTTCTTGTCCACATCCCTGACGACCGGGACGACCAGGCCGTTTGGCGTATCGGCAGCAAAGGCGATGTTGAAATACTTCTTCAGCGCCAGACTCATTTCCCCCGATTCCGACGTCGTCAGCGAGCTGTTGAATTCCGGGAATTTCTTGAGCGCGAGGGCGCAGGTCTTGATCAGGAAGGCGAGCATGGTGACCTTGGTGCCCGATTTCTCGTTTTCCTTGTTCAGGGAAACGCGGAAGGCTTCGAGATCGGTAATGTCGGCTTCTTCGTGGTAAGTCACGGCCGGGATCATCACCCAGTTGCGCGCCAGATTCTGTGCGGAAATCTTCCTGATGCGCGCTAGCGGCTGTACTTCAACCGGACCAAATTTCTCGAAATCGATCTTCGGCCAAGGCAGCAGATCCAGGCCGCCACCAAGGCTGGCGACATTGCCTGGCGTGGCGCCGGTCTGCATGACGCCCTTGATGAAGGCCATCACGTCTTCCTTGAGAATGCGGCCCTTGGGGCCGGACGACTGTACTTTCGACAGGTCGACACCCAATTCGCGGGCATACAGGCGAACAGACGGGCTGGCGTGTGTCTTGCCGTCAAAGGTGCGCTCAACGTGTTGTGTCGTGCGTGGCGCCGGGATCGGTGCTCTGGGTGCGGGTGGCTTGGCCGCTGGCGGCGGGGTGGCCGTGCCCTTGGCGTCGCTCTTCTCTTCCTCATCCGCAGCGGCATCCACCGCCTCGATCAGGGCAATGACATTGCCCATGGATACATGATCACCGAGTCCCACGTGGATTTCCTTGACGATCCCCGTCGTCGGCGACGGAACGTCCATGGTGGCCTTTTCCGATTCGAGCGTAATCAGCGAGTCGTCGGCATTGACCGTATCGCCGACTTTGACGCAGATTTCGATGACCGGGATGTGGCTGAAATCGCCGATGTCCGGAACCTTGACTTCAATTGCTTTACTCATGAAATGGCTCCTTTAGACCGACATCGGATTTGGCTTGTTGACGTCGATGCCATATTTCAAGATGGCTTCAGCAACCTTGCTGCGGTCGATGGTGCCTTCGTCGGCCAGCGCTTTCAGCGCGGAGACGACGATCCAGCGGCGGTCGACTTCGAAGAAATGACGCAGCGAGGCGCGCGTGTCGGAGCGGCCGAAACCGTCGGTACCGAGTGTGACGTAACGGCGATGGATGAACGGGCGAATCTGTTCGGCATACATGCGGACATAATCGCTGGCGGCGATAACCGGGCCGCGCGTGTCGTTCAGGCAGTGCTCGACATGGCAGATTTTTTCCTTGGCCGACGGGTTGAGCATGTTCCAGCGCGCGGTGTCGTTGCCTTCACGCACCAGTTCGTTGAAGCTCGGGCAGCCCCACAGGTCGGCATCGACGCCCCATTCGCGCTTGAGCAGGTCGGCGGCGGCGATGACTTCGCGGAAGATGGTACCGGAACCGAGCAGCTGTACGCGCGGTGCGGCCGGTTTGCCGTCGGAATTCTGCCCCTTGCGGAACAGGTACATGCCCTTGATGATGTCCTGCTCGGCGCCTTGCGGCATTTCCGGGTGCTCGTAATTTTCGTTCATCACCGTCAGGTAGTAATACACGTCCTCCTGCTCGCGGAACATGCGGCGCATTCCGTCCTGCACGATCACCGCGATTTCGTAGGCGAAGGTCGGGTCGTAGCTGATGCAGTTCGGAATCAGACCGGAAAGGATCAGCGAGTGGCCGTCCTGATGTTGCAGGCCTTCGCCGTTCAAGGTCGTCCGCCCGGCTGGTCAGCGGCCGCCCAGCAGAGATCCATCACGCGCTGGAAGCCGAACATCGAATAGCAGATGTAGAACGGAATCATCTGCACGTTGTGTACCGAGTAGGCCGTGGCGGCGGCGATCCAGTCGCTCATGGCGCCGGCTTCGTTGATGCCTTCCTGCAGAACCTGACCGGTCTTCGATTCCTTGTAGAACATCAGCTGGTCGTGGTCTTCCGGAACGTATTTCTGGCCTTGCTGGTTCCAGATGCCGATCTGGCGGAACAGGCCTTCCATGCCGAAGGTGCGTGATTCGTCGGGAACGATCGGCACCACGTGGCGGCCGATGTTCTTGTCCTTGAGCATGATGTTGAGCGCACGCACGATTGACATCGTGGTCGAAACCTCGCGCCCTTCGCCGGAGGCGCGGAGCAGCGGCTCAAAGGCCGAGAGCGCCGGGATTTCCAGCGGAGCCGCGGAGCGGCGGCGTTGCGGCAGGTTACCACCGAGGGCTGCGCGGCGTTCGCGCATGTAGTTCAGTTCATCCGAACCTTCTTCGAATTTCAGGTAGGGCAGCGATTCGAGCTGGTCGTCCGGGATCGGCAATTTGAATCGGTCGCGGAAACCGGTGATCGCGTCGAGGTCGAGTTTCTTCTGCTGGTGCGAGATGTTCATCGCTTCGCCGGCCTCGCCCATGCCGTAGCCCTTGATTGTCTTGGCCAGAATCAGCGTCGGTTGTCCCTTGTGCTCAATGGCTACCTTGAAGGCGCTGAAGATCTTGAAGATGTCGTGACCCCCACGATTGAGCAGCCAGACGTCGGCGTCGGTCCAGTCGGCGATCAGTTCGCGCAGTTCGGGTGAATTGAAGAAGTGCTCGCGGACATAGGCGCCATTCTTGGCCTTGTAGGTCTGGTATTCGCCGTCGACGATTTCCATCATGCGTTTTTTGAGGATGCCCTTCTTGTCGCGCTCGAAAAGCACGTCCCAGTGGCGTCCCCAGATCAGTTTGATGACGTTCCAGCCCGCACCGCGGAAGGTGCCTTCTAGTTCCTGGATAATCTTGCCGTTGCCGCGCACCGGACCGTCGAGCCGTTGCAGGTTGCAGTTGATGACGAAAACCAGGTTGTCGAGCTTTTCGCGCGCGGCCATGCCGATGGCGCCGAGGGCTTCAACTTCATCGGTCTCGCCGTCGCCGAGGAAGGCCCAGACCTTGCGGTCCTGCGCTTCGATCATGCCGCGGCTTTCCATGTAGCGCATGAAGCGCGCCTGGTAGATGGCCTGGATCGGGCCAAGACCCATCGAAACCGTCGGGAACTGCCAGAAATCGGGCATCAGCCACGGGTGCGGATACGACGAGAGGCCGTGGCCGCTAACCTCTTGGCGGAAGCTGTTCAGTTGTTCGTCGGAGAGCTGGCCGAGTAGGTGGGCGCGAGAGTAGATGCCGGGAATCGAGTGCCCCTGGAAGAAGACCAGGTCGCCACCGTGTTTTTCGGTCGCTGCACGCCAGAACCAGTTGAAACCCACCTCGTAGAGGGCGGCTTGGGAAGCGAATGAGGCAATATGTCCGCCGACGTTGGTGTCGTGGTTGGCGCGCACGACCATGGCCATCGAGTTCCAGCGGACGTAGTTACGGATACGAATTTCGATGGTGGCGTCGCCGGGATAATTGGGTTGGCGCTCGACCGGGATCGTATTGATGTATTCGGTGGTGGCGCTGTAAGGAATGTCGATTCCTTCTTCGCGTGCCTGGGTAATCATCTGCTCGATCAGGAAGTGCGCGCGGTCGGAGCCTTCCTTTTCAATCACGCCGGTCAGTGCGTCCTGCCATTCACGAGTTTCTTGTGGATCTTCATCCTTAAGCGCGGGCGTCTGATTGTTTTCCGGTAATGCGGTCATGACTTGTCTCCTGGTTGCAGATGGGTGGCTTGCCACTTATTGGTTGCGGACGAAAACGACAATAATAATACGTTGTCTTGGGTGAAAGTACCGCAGCGCGTCATTGATGCGCAATTTCCCACATTGTAAAACAACGTATCGCTATGTGCAATAAAGCGAGCCAGGATAAGACCTGCAGAACGTCTCGTGGTTCAATCGAATTGATGCTGGAAGTGCCAGCGCGTGTTCTTGTTTTTTGGATAGCCGCTGAAGGGCAGAGAAGGTCAGATGCACCGTTTTTCCGGTGCATCTGACAGCAGAACTTTAGTCGATCAGTCCAGCGAACAACGGCGTGGAGAGATAACGCTCGCCAAACGACGGAATAATTACGACGATCAGTTTGCCGGCATTTTCCGGCCGTTTGGCGACTTCTGCTGCGGCCCACAACGCAGCACCCGACGAGATGCCGACCAGCAGACCTTCCTCACGCGCTGCGCGGCGGGCAAAGGCGAACGCATCGTCGTTCTTGACGCGGATTACTTCGTCGTAGATTTCGGTGTTGAGTACCTTCGGCACAAAGCCGGCGCCGATGCCCTGGATCGGATGCGGCCCCTTGGCACCACCCGAGAGGACCGGCGATGCATCCGGCTCAACGGCGATGACCTTGAACGAAGGCTTGCGCGCCTTGAGCACTTCGCCAATGCCGGTGATCGTGCCGCCAGTACCGACGCCAGAGATCAGGATGTCGACCTTGCCCTCGGTGTCACGCCAAATTTCCTCGGCTGTGGTTTTTCGATGAATCTCCGGATTGGCCGGATTGTTGAACTGCTGCAGCAGCAGATAGCGCGGGTCGGAGGCGGCGAGTTCTTCAGCCTTCTTGATCGCGCCGCCCATGCCATCCGGGCCGGGGGTGAGGGTCAGTTCGGCGCCGTAGCCGCGCAGTAGCGCACGGCGTTCCTTGCTCATGGTTTCGGGCATGGTCAGCACGATCTTGTAACCGCGTGCGGCGGCGACCATGGCCAAGGCGATGCCGGTGTTGCCGCTGGTCGGTTCGACGAGAATGGTGTCCGGCTTGATCAGTCCGGCTTTCTCAGCAGCGCTGATCATGGCCTCGCCGATGCGATCCTTGACGCTGTGTGCCGGGTTGAAGAACTCCAGCTTGGCGGCGACCGTGGCGCTAGCGCCTTCGGTCAGTCGGTTGATGCGGACCAGCGGGGTGTTGCCGATCAGGTCGGTGACGCTATTGGCAATGTTCATGATGATGTCTCCTCAAAGGTAGTGGCGCTATACCGCCGCCAGTGCTTGTTCCAGATCGTCGATCAGGTCGTCGATGTGCTCGATGCCAATCGACAGGCGAACCGTGTCCTCAGTGACTCCCGCCGCTTCCAGTTCCGTTGGCGAGAGTTGGCGGTGCGTGGTCGAGGCTGGGTGACAGGCCAGCGATTTGGCATCGCCGATATTGACCAGGCGGGTAAAGAGCTTCAGTGCATCTTGGAAGCGTGTTCCGCCTTCAAGTCCGCCCTGCACGCCGAAGGTCAGGATGCCGGAAGGCTTGCCGCCCATGTACTTGACTGCCAGCGCATGATCCTTGTGATCGGGTAGACCGGCGTAATTGACCCACTTCACCTTGGCGTGCGACTGGAGGTATTCAGCGACCTTGCGCGTGTTTTCGGTAATGCGATCCATGCGCAGCGCGAGCGTTTCGATGCCCTGCAGGATCAGGAAGGCGTTGAAAGGGCTGATCGCCGCGCCGGTGTTGCGCAGCGGTACGACGCCAATGTAGGCAGCCGGGCCGAGGGCTTCGGTATAGACGACGCCATGGTAGGAGACGTCCGGTTCGTTCAGTCGCTTGAATTTCTGCTTGTGTTCAGCCCAAGGGAACTTGCCGCTATCGACAATGATGCCGCCGATGGAATTGCCGTGACCACCGAGGTATTTGGTCAGCGAATGCACGACGATATCGGCGCCGAATTCAATCGGGCGCAACAGATACGGTGATGGCACCGTGTTGTCGACGATCAGTGGGACGCCATGTTTGTGGGCGATGGCTGCGATTTTTTCGATGTCGGTGATATTACCGAGCGGGTTGCCGATGGATTCAACATAGACGGCCTTGGTTCGGTCGTCGATCAGTTTTTCGAAGGCATCTGGATCGCGATAATCGACAAAGCGCGTTTCAATGCCGAATTGCGGCAGGGTGTGGGCGAACAGGTTGTAGGTGCCGCCGTACAGCGTCGAAGAGGAAACAATGTTGTCGCCGACTTCGGCGATGGTCATGATCGAATAGGTGATCGCCGCCTGACCAGACGCCAGCGCCAAGCCCGCAATGCCGCCTTCGAGCGCGGCCACGCGCTTTTCCAGCACGTCCTGTGTCGGGTTCATGATGCGCGTGTAGATGTTGCCCGCTACCTTGAGGTCGAACAGGTCGGCGCCGTGCTGGGTGCTGTCGAAGGAGTAAGAGGTCGTCT
>JAIFNM010000234.1 GCA_020047725.1 Betaproteobacteria bacterium | reverse complement strand
AACCGGGCGGCGAACTGATCTTCATCACACCGCGTGACCTGCTGAAATCGACCTCGGCCGTGCCGCTCAACCGCATCCTCTTCGCCCAGGGGACGATCACCGACTTCATCGATCTGGGCGATCTGCACCTGTTCGGCAATGCGACGCCGAACTGCGCCATCTGGCGCTTTGAGCGCGGCAACGACACACGACGCACGCGCTACGCCGCACTCGGCAGCGCTGACCGTTCTGACGGGCTTGACAGCCTGGCGTGGGAAGATCGCCGCTTCGCCGAGAGCGCTGGCCACCTGCTGTTCACCCGGCATGCGTTCGTCAAAGTCGGCGCCGTGTCGGGCGCCGATGATCTTTACGTCAGCGAAGAATTCGGCAACCGTGACTTTGTCTGCTCATCGACGGTCGCCGACGGCAAGACGCGGCGCATGATCTGGTGTGAACCCGGTGAACCACCGCCGGAGACATTACAGCCACACAAGGACCGCTTGATCGCGCGCCGCATCCGACCGTTCGACGAGTTCAACTGGTGGCAATGGGGGCGCGGCTATTACCAGTCGGAGCAGCCGCGGGTTTACGTGAACAGCAAGACGCGCCGGCCGCAGCCCTTCTTCGTCAATGATTGTGTGAACTACGACGGCGCCGTTCTCGCCATTTTCGCCCGCGACCCGACGGTCGATGTGAATGTGCTGGCCAAAGCGCTCAATGACGTGGACTGGGCCGATCTCGGATTCATCTGTGACGGGCGCTTTCTGTTCACCCAGCGCAGCCTGGAACAGACACCGCTGCCCAAGTCGTTTGGTTCGTACCTGCCGGAGGCTGGTGTAACATGGTGGGAAAAGTTCAAGAGGCTGTTCTGACGCGGATTCGAACGTTCAAGTATCGAGCCTGACTGGAGATCTGGGTGGTTCCTCATCTGACGACTGCACTTACCGCCCCGCTGCCGGCGCTTGAGGAAAATTTTCTCGGCACCGCAGCCATCGAACGCTGGCCACTCAACCAGTGGCAGGACTGCATGCCACTGGTTTGCGGCCCGGTTGGTCCGCCCGCCGTAGTGTTGTCAGGCGCCCGAAGCACCACCGAACCGTTTTTACGCTTACGGTGTCGTAGCACGACTGGCGCCGCTTGCCGCTTAGCTGGAACTCGAACGTACGGCCCCATAGAGGAGTAATTTTCATGCGCTTTGCTTTCATTCTTGATCCGCTCGAATCGCTTAAGGCCTACAAGGACTCAAGCATCGCCATGATGCGTGCGGCGCAGGCGGCCGGCCATGCGGTTTGGGCGATCCAGCAACCGGCCATCCACTGGTCGGCGCTACATGGCGTTTGTGCCGAGGCCGTGCATCTGGGAATGCTTGATGACGATACGGAATGGTTTGCCGAAATCGACCGCCACATCGTTCCGCTGCGCGATTTCGCCGCCGTAGTCATGCGCAAGGACCCGCCCTTTGACGTGGAATACATCACGTCAACCTGGCTGCTAGAACGCGCAGAGAAGGAAGGCGCACGCGTTTTCAATCGGCCGCAGGCGCTGCGCGATCACTCCGAGAAGCTTTCGGTCATGGAGTTTTCCCAACTTTCCGTTCCGACCCTGGTTGCCCGCGATACCGCGCTGATCAATGGTTTTATCGATCTGCAGAGCGACGTCATCCTCAAGCCGCTCGACGGCATGGGTGGTAGTCAGATATTTCGTGTCCGCCACGACGATCCCAACCGCAACGTGATCATCGAAACGCTGACGATTGATGGCGCGCGCACGATCATGGCCCAGCGCTACATCCCCGAGATCGTCGATGGCGACAAGCGCATCCTGATTGTTGGCGGAGAAGTCGTTCCCTATTGCCTGGCGCGCATTCCGAAAGCCGGTGAAACACGTGGCAACCTCGCTGTTGGCGGTACCGGTGTGGTACGCGAGCTGACCGCTCGTGATCGTGAAATCGCCGAGACGCTTGCGCCCGTATTGGCGGCGCGCGGGCTTCTGTTCGTGGGAATCGACGTGATCGGCGACTGGCTGACCGAGATCAACGTCACCAGCCCGACCTGCATGGTCGAAATCGGCGAGCAGACGAGTTTTGATGCGGCAGCAATGTTCATTGCTGCGCTGGAGCGTGAATGCACCGTCTCTGCCTGACGCTTTTCGCCGTACTCGTTTTTCTCCTGTCCGCTTGTAGCAAGGCACCGCTCCATCAACAGGAATCTTTCGTTTTTGGTACCCGTGTCGAAATCCTGATTGCCGGGCTTGACGAGGCCCAGGCACGACCAGCTGCTGCGGCGGTGCTGCGTGAGTTCGACCGCCTGCATCGCACCTACCACGCGTGGCAACCGTCCGAGCTCAGCGAACTTAATGCGGCGATTGCCGCTGGGAAAACGCATACCGTAACGCCCGAAATGGCCGCACTGATCGGCGATGCGCAGCGTATTTCTGCTGCCGGCGACGCACTGTTTGACCCCGGAATCGGCGGCCTGATTCATCTCTGGGGCTTTCAATCGGATGAATTCAAGGCCGTTCTGCCCGATGTGGCGGCGATCTCGGCGTGGCGAGCCGCGCATCCCGGCATTGCCGACCTGCAACTCGACGGTTTGCTGGTGAGCAGCCGAAACCGCGCGCTAGCGCTCGATTTCGGCGGGTACCTCAAGGGCGTTGCGCTCGACCGTGCGGCGGCCATCCTGCATGGTCAGGCGGTTAATGGCGCGCTGATCAACATCGGTGGCAATGTCATGGCGCTCGGCACAAAAAATGGCGAGCGCTGGAAGGTCGGCATCCAGCACCCGCGCCAGCCAGGGCCATTGGCGACTGTCGAGCTGAATGATGGCGAAGCGATCGGTACCTCCGGCGACTACCAGCGTTTCTTTGAGCTCGGCGGCAAGCGCTATTGCCATCTGCTTGACCCACGCATCGGAGAGCCGGTGACGCACACGCAGGCACTCTCGGTGCTCATCACGTCACGCAAGGCTGCCGGTACGCTCTCGGACGCGGCGTCCAAACCGCTCTTCATTTCCGGTTCCTCGTGGCCGGCCATGGCCAAAAAAATGGTCGTCGAACAGGTGTTGCGTGTCGATGCCGAAGGACGCGTTCAGGTCAGTGCGGCACTGCATCGTCGTCTTGAATTCGTTGGTACGCCACCGGAAACGCTTGAAATTCTCCCCTAATCGGCTGTCAGCCCTTTCGAAATTCGCGGAATCCCTTAGAATGCAGGTTGAACCCCAAAGGGACGCTCGATGATTGGCATTCTTCTGATAACTCACGGCACGTTTGGCGAAAGCCTGATTCAGAACGTTTGCCACGTACTCAACAAACGCCCCCCATTGATCAGCCAGCTTGGTGTTGCCGCACAGGACGACCCGTTGGATATTTTGCCGATGGCCAAGTTGTTGCTGAACGAAGTCAATGGCGGCGAAGGCGTGCTGATCCTGACCGACATTCTGGGCGCCACACCATCCAATCTCGCGTTGAAGTTGCTCGTTCCGGGCCAGATCGAAGGCGTCGCGGGCGTCAGCCTGCCGATGCTTCTGCGTGCCCTGACCTATCGCAAGAACGGGATGGAAACTCTGTTGCAAAAAGCAGTCAGTGGCGGCCACGATGGCGTCATCAACATGCACCGGCACTAGGAAAATCGTAATGGCACGCGCTGAAATAGAAATCTCCAACAAACTGGGCCTGCACGCCCGCGCCTCGGCGAAGCTGACCCAGCTGGCCGGCAGTTTCAGTTCCGAAATCTGGATGGAAAAAGGTACTCGCCGCATCAACGCCAAAAGTATCATGGGCGTCATGATGCTGGCCGCCGGCAAGGGCTCAAAGGTTGTCGTCGAAACCGTGGGCAGCGACGAACAGCCAGCGCTTGAATCCGTGCTCAAGCTGATCGCCGACAAATTCGGTGAAGGGGAATGAGTCCGCCATGAGTTTTACACTGCACGGCCTCGCCGTTTCAAACGGCATTGCCATCGGCCAGGCACACCTCATCTCGCAGGCGACACTTGAGGTTTCCCATCTGGTCATCGCTCCGCGCATGGTGGAGAAGGAGGTCGCGCGTTTCGAGACCGCGCTCACCCACGTACGTGACGAGTTCAAGTTATTGAAAGTCGGCAAGGAAAATTCGCCGACTGACATCGGTGCCTTCATCGACCTGCACATGATGATCCTCGCCGACCCCGAGTTGTCTGAGGTGCCCAAACAAATCATTCGCGAACGGCGTTGCAATGCGGAATGGGCGATCGTTCAGCAGATGGAAATTCTGGTCGCCCAGTTCGAGCAGATCGACGACGTCTACTTGCGCGAGCGCAGCTTCGACGTGCGTCAGGTCGTGGAACGTGTCGTTCGCGAACTGGTCGGAAAACCAGGCCATGCAGCGGTCAAGGCGCCCAAGGGAAGCAAGGGCGAGAACCTGATTGTCGTCGCCCACGACCTTTCACCTTCCGACGTTATGGCTTTCAAGGATCAGCATTTTTCGTCCTTTGTCACCGATGTCGGCGGTGCCACCTCGCATACCGCGATCCTGGCGCGCGGCATGGGCATCCCGGCGGTTCTCGGGCTGCACAACGCCCGTCAGCTGATTCGCGACAAGGAAACGCTGATTGTCGACGGCACGCGTGGCGTGCTGATCGTCAATCCCGATGCCCGCATTCTGGAAGAATACGCGCTCAAGAAGAGCCAGCTTGAGATCGAGCGCTCGAAACTCAAGCTGCTGAAAACGGCTCGGGCCACAACCCTGGATCGAGTAAAAATCGAGTTGCTTGCCAACATTGAGGAGCCAAGCGATGTTGCCGCCGTGATTGAGTCCGGTGCGGACGGAGTCGGTCTGTTCCGAACCGAGTTCATCTTTCTTGGCCGCGGCGACATGCCCAGCGAGGAGGAGCAGTACGAAGCGTACCGCAAAACGGTCAAGGGCATGGAGGGGCGGCCGATAACGATCCGTACCTTCGATCTTGGCAACGACAAGAACCTGCACTCGGACATGGGCGAAGACCGGAAACGCGACAATCCGGCGCTGGGTCTGCGCTCCATTCGTCTTTCACTGGCCGACCCAAAATCTTTCCAGGCGCAACTGCGCGCCATTCTGCGCGTCTCGAAATTAGGCAAGGTCAAGATTCTGATTCCGATGCTGTCGCATGCGCATCAGGTTGACCAGACCCTGGCGGCGCTGGAGCAAGCAAAATCCAGTCTGCGCGGAGAGAAGATTGCCTTTGACGAAGGTATCGAGATTGGCGGAATGATCGAAGTTCCAGCGGCCGCTTTGGCCGTTGGTCTTTTCCTGCGTCGTCTGAACTTCATCTCGATCGGTACCAATGACCTGATCCAGTACACTCTGGCCATCGACCGCAGTGACGAACAGGTTTCCAACCTCTACGATCCTTTGCACCCCGCCGTGTTGATGTTGCTCGAACATATCATCAGTAGTGCGGAAAAAGCCAAGATTCCGGTTTCGATGTGTGGCGAACTGGCTGGCGACTCGCATCTGACCCGCCTGCTGCTGGGCATGGGCCTGCGCCAGTTTTCGATGTATCCGGCGCAGATTCCTGAGGTCAAGCAAAAGATCAAGCAGAGCGACATTTCCGAAATAACCCCCATCGTTCGCCGTATCTTGCGGCTTGAGGAATCCGCAAAGATCCAGGAGCAGATTGAGCGCCTTAACAGCAATCGGTGATCGTCCAGGACGGATTTTCTGATCCAATGTGTGAAAGCGCTGGAATTTGACTTTTGCCTGTGCCAGCGGTAACGTCCTTCCATAGCGCCGATTTGAACGATCAGCTTGCGGGCGCTTTATAAATACGGCTAAAGCGGGGCCAGCCCAGTCCGCTTTTTTTCAGGCCGACTGGGTTTTATTTTTTGGGTCTTCTTTCGATTCAATGGCGATGTCACAAGAAAATTCTGTTGCAAATTCTGTTGGAGTGGTTCTTCCGCAACGTGCCCGTTTCGATGA
>JAIFNM010000249.1 GCA_020047725.1 Betaproteobacteria bacterium | reverse complement strand
TGTCGCAAATGGACATCCCGCCGACCTTGCTGGGACGAATGAATTTCAGCTACGACAGCAAATTCTTCGGCCAGGACATATTCCGCGTTTTGCCGGGAGAAGAGCGTGCCTTTGTTGCCAACTACCAGTCACTGGGTTTCCTGCGTGACGGACGCCTGGTCATGCTTTCCCCGAAACGCAAGGTACAGATCGCGCCAAACGAACACGCCGGCTCGCGCCGTACGGATCAAGCTCTGGATGACAACGCGCTCCAGCGGGAGGCCATGGCCTGGTACGAAACAGCCTCACTGGCTTTTGGGCGGGAAGATATTCTGGACGAAGATCTTGACGCAAGCGCGGTCCGACATAAATAGCGACTACTCGGAAAGCCGGTTCCGTTCTTCCACGACGCGAACTGCTTCGCCCTCGATAACATCGCCGGAAGCGGACTCTGAAGCCTGCGGCTTGAAATCCGGCCTTTGTCCACTCGCCTGCTGTTCCATCTGCTTGCGCATGTGCGCGCGAATCGCGCGCGTCTTCCACCAGAAATAAAGCCACAAAATCAGCCCGGCAACGGCGATAACTGCAAAAAACACAAGCGAGAACATGAAGGCGCCGATTAGCAATACGACGCTGGCAATTATCGTCAGCGCTTGGGCAAACAAGCCTTTTGGTTTTTTCGACGAATCAAAGTTGATATTCATCATCTGCTCCTAGTCCAGCCATCGCCATGTCGACAGCCTTCTTCGATAGTTGTGAGGCAAACAGCCCGATAAAATCGTATTCGTACTGGCGGATGTAGGTTCCCTTACGCAAGCCGATACGCGTTGTATTCGAGCCGAAAAGATGGGCGACATCAATGGCCTTTAGGCCAGTATCACGCGCCGGGTCGTAGGCCATCTTGGCAATGATACCTAGCCCCAGCCCGAGACTCACATACGTTTTGATCACGTCGGCATCGATTGCCGCAAGCACGACATTAGGTTCAAGCTGCGCGCGCTCGAAGGCCTTGTTGATGCGCGAACGTCCGGCAAAGGCCGGATCATAAGTAATCAGCGGCCAACGCGCCAGCGTCGCCAGCGAAATCGACTTCTCGGCAAGCACTGGATGTCCGTCTGGAGCGACGACGCAGTGCCCCCACTGATAGCAAGGCAACATCACCAGTTGCGGGTACTGGTCCAGCGCTTCGGTGGCGATGGCGATGTCCGCCTCGCCCTTGATCGTCCATTCGGCGATCTGCGTCGGACTCCCTTGATGCATCGACAATCGCACCTTCGGATGATGCTCCATAAAACCTTTGACAACCGCAGGCAAAGCGTAGCGTGCCTGCGTATGTGTCGTGGCAATTACCAGACTGCCGGAATCGCCGCCGGCGTATTCATCGCCGACGCGTTTGATGTTGTCGGCTTCACGCAGGATACGCTCGGCGATTTCAAGCACGCGCTTGCCCGGCTCGGTGATCGCCGTCAGGCGCTTGCCGCTGCGCTCGAAAACGATCACCCCGAGTTCGTCCTCAAGCAGCTTGATCTGCTTGGAAACGCCTGGCTGCGAGGTATAGAGCACCTCGGCGGCTTCCGAAACGTTGAGTCCACAGCGGGCGACTTCGACGAGGTAGCGGAGTTGTTGAAGTTTCATTCCTTGCTCTTAATAACAAATAGTTCTAGCAATCTAACCGAATATTCTTTTTCAATCAACTTGTGCGCTGCTAACATGATTTCACTCTATTCAAAGCGGCACATATGGATTGGCTCTACACCCTCTCAGGTTTTGCTGTTGGTGCCATTGTCGGACTGACGGGCGTTGGCGGTGGCTCACTCATGACCCCGCTGCTGGTACTGTTTTTTGGCATCCACCCGGCAACAGCAGTCGGTACCGATCTGCTCTATGCCGCCATCACCAAGGCCGGCGGCACCACCGTTCATGCCAAGAAAGGCCACGTAGACTGGCGCATTACCGGCCTACTGGCCAGTGGCAGCATCCCGGCCTCCATTGTGACCATCTGGGCGCTGTCCTTCCTTCCAAAGCAAAGTGCCGAGATAACCCACATCATATCGGTCACGCTGGGTGTTGCACTTCTACTTACCGCTGGTGCCATTGTCTTTCGCCAAAAACTGCAACGCTATGCGCTCAGCCACGCAAATGACTCCGCCCATACGAAACTTCAAGCCCCGGTTACCGTCTTAATTGGAGTATTGCTCGGTATACTTGTCACAATTTCTTCGGTTGGCGCGGGCGCATTGGGAGTTGCGGTACTTTTCTTCCTCTATCCCAAGTTGCCGGCTATTCGTATCGTCGGCAGCGACCTCGCTCATGCCGTCCCACTGACGCTGATTGCCGGACTTGGACACTGGGCCATCGGCAGCGTCGACTGGTCGCTACTCGGCAGTCTTCTGCTCGGCTCCCTGCCAGGAATCTGGCTTGGCAGCCACGCCTCGGCGAAAGTACCGGAACGATTTTTGCGCCCCCTGCTGGCGACCATGTTAGTGATGGTCGGTGGCAAGCTGATTACGCTGTAAGGATAAAGGAACACCTCATGTATCGCTACGACAGCATTGACCAACAGATCATCAACGAACGCGTTGCGCAGTATCGCGGCCAGATCGAACGCAACCTGGCCGGCACGCTCTCGGACGACGAATTGCGCCCCCTGCGCCTGCAAAACGGCCTCTACATCCAGCGTCACGGCCCGATGCTGCGCATTGCCATCCCCTACGGACAACTTGCCGCGGCTCAGTTGCGCAAGCTTGCTGAAATCTCGCGCCGCTACGACCGCAGTATCGGCCACTTCACCACACGCCAGAACATGCAGCTCAACTGGCCGAAATTCGAGGAGACGCCAGAAATTCTCGGTGAGTTGGCGACGGTTGAAATGCACGCCGTGCAGACCTCGGGCAACTGCATCCGCAACATTACGACGGACGAGTTTGCCGGCATCGCGCCGGACGAACTAACCGATCCACGCCCATGGTGTGAAGTGTTGCGCCAGTGGTCGACTTTCCACCCGGAATTCGCCTTTCTGCCGCGCAAGTTCAAGATTGCCGTCAATGCCGCAGCAGAAGATCGCGCCGTCATTCGTGCACACGACGTCGGGCTGGAAGTCATCCGCGACGAGGCTGGCGAACTTGGCGTTCGCGTTTTTGCCGGTGGCGGCCTGGGCCGTACCCCGGTGATCGGCAAGATCGTGCGCGAGTTCCTGCCGCGCAAGCATCTGCTCTCCTACCTCGACGCCCTGCTCCGCGTGTACAACCGCTACGGCCGCCGCGACAATATGTACAAGGCGCGCATCAAGATTCTGGTCAACGCGCTGGGTGTTGAAGAATTTTCCCGCCAGGTCGAGGAAGAATGGTCCTTCCTGAAAGACGGTCCGACGACGCTGACTGACGACGAATTCGAGCGTATCGCTGCGCATTTCGCGCCACCGGCCTACGAAACGCTTCCCGCCGATAATGCGGCTTTCCTCGGCGCGATTGCCAGCGACAAGGCGTTTGCCGCGTGGGTTCGCCGTTCCGTGCATGCGCACAAGGTGTCGGGCTACGCCGCCGTCACGCTGTCGCTCAAGGCGCCTGGCGCCGCTCCTGGCGACATTACCGACGTCCAGATGGAAGCGGTGGCCGACCTCGCCGACCGTTACAGCTTTGGTGAGCTGCGCGTTTCCCACGAGCAAAACGTCGTACTCACCGATGTCCGCAAGCTCGACCTTTACGAGGTTTGGAAAGCTGCGCGTGCGCATGCCCTGGCCACGCCTAACATCGGCCTGCTCACCGACATGATCTGCTGCCCCGGCGGTGATCTGTGCGCGCTGGCCAACGCCCGCTCGATACCGATTGCGGATGCCATCAACAAGAAATTCGACGACCTCGACTACATCCACGACATCGGCGACATTTCGCTCAACATCTCCGGCTGCATGAACTCCTGCGGTCACCATCACGTCGCCAACATCGGCATCCTCGGCGTCGACAAGAACAGCGAGGAGTGGTACCAGATCACCGTCGGCGGCCAGCAGGGCAACACGACGACCATCGGCAAGGTAATCGGCCCGTCGTTTTATGCTGAAGAAGTACCACAGGTGATCGAGGCGCTGATCAATGTCTATCTTGAGCAGCGCACGCCGAGCGAGCGCTTTATCGACACCTTTGACCGACTGGGCGTCGAACCTTTCAAGGAGCGCGCCTACGCCGGCCGCGACAAACGCCGGCCGGTAAAAAGCGCCAACACCGTGGAGGAAACCGCTCATGTCTAAAATCATAAAAAACGACCGGATCGTCGACGACACCTGGCAAGTCCTCAAGCTGGCCGAAGGCGAGACGGCGGAAACCGTCGCGCTGCCTGCCACACCGTCCCTGTTGCCGCTCGCCGTGTGGCTGGCGCGCAAGGACGAAATCCTCGCCAGTAACGCCTCGTTCGGTGTCTGGCTGGAAAGCGGCGAAGGTCCGGAAACCCTCGCCGGTGATCTGGACCACTTTGCCCTGATCGGCGTGAATTTCCCCAAGTTCGCCGACGGACGCAGTTATTCGACCGCCCGCCTGCTGCGCGAACGTTACAACTATCGCGGCGAAATCCGCGCCATCGGCGATGTGCTGCAGGATCAACTGTTCTATATGAAACGCTGTGGCATCGACGCCTTCGCCGTGCGTGCAGACAAGGACATCGAAGCGGCTCTGGCGGGACTGCGCGATTTCAGTGAAACCTACCAGGCCGCGGTCGACCAGCCGCAACCCCTCTTCCGCCGTAGAGCTGCATAAGGACAACGATGGCCATCAACATCAATCTCAACGATCAGCAACTGCTTGATTCAGTCGCGGCCAAAGTCGAGCAGGCCAAAGCCCTGTTGCGGAAAATCGCTGGTGAGTATTCGCCCGCCGTTTTCGCCAACAGCCTCGGCGCCGAAGACATGGTTTTGACCGACCTGATCCTCGGCGAAAAACTCGACATCGAGATCTTTTCGCTTGATACCGGCCGCCTGCCGCTGGAAACCTACGACCTGATCGCCAGGGTGAAAGAACACTACGGTCTGGCGCTCAAACTGTTCTACCCGCGCCATGACCTGATCGAAATCTATACGCGCCAGAACGGCATCAATGCCTTTTATGAATCGGTCGAGCTGCGCAAGGGCTGCTGCCACGCGCGCAAGGTCGAGCCGCTGCAACGCGCGCTGGCCGGCAATAAAGCCTGGATCACCGGTATGCGGGCGCAACAGTCAGCGACGCGTGACGGCCTGCCGATTCAAACATTCGACGATGGCAACGGGCTGGAGAAATTCAACCCGCTGGCCGACTGGAGCGAAAAGGAAGTCTGGGCGTATATCCGCCTGAACGAAGTACCGTACAACGCCCTGCACGACAAGTTTTACCCGAGCATCGGCTGCGCGCCGTGTACGCGCGCCATTACGCCGGGCGAAGACATTCGCTCCGGGCGCTGGTGGTGGGAGAATCCTGACTCGAAAGAATGCGGATTGCATGTAGGTAAGGCTTGAACCTCCTTCGACACGGAGGACACGGAGGACACGGAGGACACGGAGGCACAGAGAACACAGAGTTTTATTTTTGGCTTTTCTCCGTGCTCTCTGTGTCTCTGTGATCTCTGTGTTGAAGGCGTTTTTTCTGAAAGCAAAACAATGACAACTCTGACTAA
>JAIFNM010000055.1 GCA_020047725.1 Betaproteobacteria bacterium | reverse complement strand
AAGGAGCGCTGCTACGCGATCATTGCCGACGAGGCGCACTCGTCGCAGAGCGGGTCGACGGCACGGCAGTTGAAAGAAGTGCTGATGAAGGAGGCGGGTGAAGAGATTGAGGAAGAAGAGATCGACAGCGACGACATCATCGCCGCGACCGTGGCTTCGCGCCGCGCCTCCGGTAATCTGAGCTTCTTCGCCTTTACGGCAACGCCCAAGCCGAAAACGCTGGAACTCTTCGGCCGCTTGCCGCGCCCCGATGAGGTGCCCTCGGTCACCAACAAGCCCGAGGCGTTCCATGTTTACAGCATGCGCCAGGCGATCGAGGAAGGCTTCATTCTCGATGTGCTGAAGAACTACACGAATTACAAGGTGGCGTACAAGCTGGCGCTCAGGATTCAGGAGGCCGATGAGGAAGTCGAGAGCAAGCGCGCCCGCGTCAAGCTCAACCAATGGGTGCGCCTGCACGATCACAATATCGCGCAGAAGGTGATGGTCATCGTCGAACACTTCAAGGACAACGTGCTGGGTCTGCTCGGCGGCCAGGCCAAGGCGATGGTGGTGACCAGCTCGCGCAAGGAGGCGGTGCGCTACAAGCTGTGTTTCGACAAATACATCGCCGAAAAGGGCTACCGGACAATCCACGCCATGGTGGCCTTCTCGGGCGAGGTGGCCTTCACCGACAAAGACCCGAATGCTTCACACTCGTCATCCCCGAGTGTTTTTGTCGGGGATCCAGTTGCAACATCAAAACCTCTGGATTCCCGCTTTCGCGGGAATGACGAGTTAAATCAGAAATTCACCGAGATCAACATGAACCCGCACCTGAAAGGCCGCGACTTGCGCAAGGCCTTCGACTCGGACGATTACCAGGTGATGATCGTCGCCAACAAGTTCCAGACCGGCTTCGACCAGCCCAAGCTGTGCGCCATGTACGTGGACAAGAAACTGGCGGGTGTGGAGTGCGTGCAGACGCTATCGCGCCTGAACCGTACCTACCCGAACAAGGCGGAAACCGGCACCTTCGTGCTGGACTTCTTCAATGCGCCGGAAGATATCCTGAGCGCCTTCCAGCCTTACTACCAGACGGCGGAACTGGCCGATGTCTCCGACCCGAATTTGATTTTCACGCTGTACGACAAGCTGCGTGCGGCGGGCATCTTCAACTGGCAGGAAGTTGAGCAGTTCTGCGCGGCGTTCTACGTGAAGAACAAGAGCAACGCGGCGATTGCCAACATCTGCAAGCCAGCGGTGCAACGCTGGCAGCAGCGCTACAAATCAGCCGTGGCGGCCTTCAAGCAGGCCAAGGAGATGTTCGAGCGCACCAAGAAAACCGGCGACACGGTGCTGATCACCAACGCCGAGAACTGCCTGAAAGAATGCCAGAAGGAAAAGGACGCGCTGGAAATCTTCAAGAAGGATCTGGGCACCTTCGTACGCTTCTATGAGTTCATGTCGCAGATCGTCGACTACGACGACACGGACCTGGAAAAACTCAGCCTGTACGCCCGTAACCTGCGCCCCATGCTTCGCGAAGCACTGATCGACGAGGACGAAATCGACCTCGATAACGTGGTGCTCAGTCATTACCGCGTGGCCAAAATCCGCCAGCAGGATCTGCTGCTCAAGCAGAATACCGGGGAATACAAGCTGGAGCCGGGCGAAGGCCTGGGCACGGCCAAGCCTCATGATGAGAAGGAAGAATTCCTGTCGCAGATCATCAGCCGGCTGAACGAAATATTTGTCGCCGATCAGCTTTCGGACAAGGACATGGTGAACTACGCCTACACCATCCGCGACAAGGTGAGTGAGAACGACATCGTGATGAAGCAGATCGAAAACAATTCACCCGAACAAGCCTTGCTGGGCGACTTCTCGAAAGCTATCGACGACGCCATCCTCGATAGCAACTCGGCACATCAGAATCAGATGATTCAACTTTTGTCCGACCCCAGGAAAGCCGCCAGCTTCGCCAGAGTCGTCTTTGACTTGCTGGTTTCAGGGAAAGCGAATCCGGCCGCGTGAGACGCTGTCCGGTGAATTCTGCAGTTCGTGGTTGGCGCTGCATTCCCTTCGGTCAGGCTGAGTTTGCGAAGCCCAACATTGAAACGCGTAGATAAGCCGTCATTCCGGCGAAAGCCGGAATCCAGTGGTGCACTACTGGCTCTGTACTCCAGGGGTATTTCCTGCGGGGCACACTTCCTTCGGTCGGATTCCGGGTCGAGCCCGGAATGACGGGATTTTGCATCGATCTGTTTCGGCATGACTGACTACTAGCTACCAGAAGCTGAATGACACTCTGCTTCGTTCCGATGCGCGAAAACTTCCTTAGCCGCGAACAGTCCGTTGAGTGCGGCAGGAAAGCCGGCATAGACCGCCATTTGCATGATGACTTCGACGATTTCATTCTCGGAGCAGCCGACGTTGCGGGCGCCGTGAATGTGCACCTTCAGCTGGGGTGCCGCGTTACCCATGGCCGTGAGCGCCGCCACGACGGCGAGTTCTCTTGTCTTGAGATCGAGGCCGGGTCTTGAATAGATGTCGCCAAAGGGAAATTCAATTAGCAGGCGCGCAAAGTCAGGCGCGATGTCGCGCAGGCTTTCAATGACGTTTTCTCCAGCCTGGCCGTCGACTTCCTTGAGCTTTGCCCAGCCGCGCAAATAGCGTTCGTTATCCATATCAGTGTTCCTTTCGTTGAGTAGTGAACGCACTGTATGGCTGGTTTCGGAATACATCCAATACCGTTTGTGTGATACTTTTTAGGTATGAACAACTCCATCGATCTGCGGCAGTTCCGCTATTTTCTGGCGGTCAGCGAAGAACTCAATTTCGGACGCGCGGCGTTGCGTCTGCACATCTCGCAACCGCCGTTGAGTCGGCAAATCCGCCAGTTGGAAGATCAACTGGGCGTGGAATTATTTCTGCGGAACAAGGCCGGCGTGGCACTGACCGAAGCCGGGGCGGCATTTCTGCCGGAAGTCAGGCGAGCTCTGGCTCAGGCGGAAAAGGCGGTTAAGGTTGCTCGGGCAGCACGAGGTTCCGGGGGCGGGCAGTTCGTCGTGGGTTATACAACGGTGTTCGACCGCAGCGTGATTCCCGACGTGTTCGATGACCTGCGTCAAGGGTTCCCGAACTGGCAGATTGTCACACGGGGAAAACATTCGATCAGCCTCGTTCGCGATATCAAGAACGGGATAATGGACGCCGCCTTTATCGGCTTGCACACTGAAACCCAGGGCCTGACTGCAGAAACAATCCATGAGGAGCCGCTCGTGGTTGCCTTGTCCGCCAGGCATCCGCTTGCCAGGAAGCGCAAGCTAGGCTTCGATGATCTTCGCGGCGAACCGATGTTCTGGTTTGAGCGCCGACTGAATCCGGGGTTCTACAACTACTGTCAGGCGTTTTTCGAGAAGATTGATTTCAAATTCAACGCCATCCCGGAACCGCCAGACCATCACATCATGCTGGGGCTGATTGCCGAGGGGCAGGGTATCGCCCTCATCTCGGCGTCGTTGCAGAACGTCAAACGGCAGGGGGTTGTTTTCAGGGCGTTGAAGGAAGATTCCGCCGGGCTGTCGATGGGTATTGCTGTCACCTATTCGGAGCGAAATACTTCGCCTGTTTTGCGGTCGTTTCTTGATCTGGCGAGGGAAAGGAAGGCGGGGCGGGTTTGATCGTACGGTTTTCAAGAACCTGACTGAAAACAGTGGATAGCCACGTCATTCCGGGTCAAGCCCGGAATGACGGGGTTAACCGCGCGCTATCAGCTACCTCGCCCAATCATCCAAACAATCGGCGCGTCAGCCAGATATTTACGCAAGGCAAGCGTGACTTCTTGTGCAGTAAGCCGGGCGATTTTTTCATCGTATTGAGCGAGCCAGGCGTAATCCAGGCCGGTGTAGAGACCTTCCACCAAGGTGCCGGCAAACGACTTTTCCTGGCGTAGAGAGGTCTTGCGTTCCTGCAGCCATGCAGCCTTGGCGCGCTCTACTTCCTGTTCGGAAAAGCCGTCCTTCAGCGCTCGTGCCAGTTCGTCCTTGAGGCTGCTCAGCGCGGCGTCGGCCTTGTCGCTGGCGGCGCTGGCCTGGATCGAGACCCGGCTGCGCGGCTCGAAGTGGTTGCCGGCCAGATTTACACCGGCGCTGTAGGCGAGGCCTTCGCGTTCACGCAGGCGTTTCCATATGCGGCTGTCGGCGTCACCGCCAAGTGCTTTCACGGCGATGCGCAAGGCCGGGAAATCGGGAGAGTCGTCGGTAATTCGCAACAAGCTTGATCCGGCAATGACCGCGTTGGGCTTCTCCGGCATCGCCACGTTGATCGGTGTGGTATCGACAGTGAGCGGGGCCTCAAGATCCTTTATTCGCTCGTAGGGGATTTTCGCTTTTGGCAATATGGCGACCTTCGACCAGACCGCCTGCACATCCTGCGGTGAAAATGCCCCGACCATGGCCAGGCGAATCTGGGCGACGCCGGTGAGATCGGCCACGCAGGCGGTTGTATCAGCGTAAGTGACTGCTACGACTTCGGCCAGTTGCTGCTCCAGGGAGCGAGGCTGATACGGGTGCAGGGCTGGATAATTGTCGAAGCGCAGCTTGGCGGTGCTGGCGGCGACGGCGACCGGGTCTTTGAGCGCCGCTTCAAGCCTGGCAATCGAACTGGCCTTGATGCGCTCGAACTCGTTGGCCGGCAGCGCGGGCGATGTCCAGACGGCGAGGAGGATGTCCAGCGCTGCATCTATATTCTGGCGCGGCGCTTCGATGAAGATCCCGCCAAGACTCAGGGACCATTTCGCCTGCAATGCCTCAAGTTTGGCGCTTAGTTGGTCGCGGCTGAACCCCGCGCCGCCAAGGGCCATGAGGTTGTCGGCCATGTTGCAGGCCATCCGCCGATTGGTCAGAGCAGATTCGTTGCCGTAGTCGTTGTTCAGAACCAGCCAGGCCAGGTTGCCCTGAGTCTGGCGCGAGATCAAAGCCGCTTTCGCCTGCGGACCATCAAGCGGAACCTTGATCGTGGCTTTTGCCAACTCGCCGGCCGAGGTCGGGATCGGGTCGGCATGCATGGCAATGGCTGGCCAGTCCTTGCCGGACACCAGTTCTTTTGCATCGACAAATTTCGGAAGTTCCGGGGCGACGACGCCGTCTGCGTGCCGCAGCAGGACATCGCTGCGATTCACCGCGACTGTCCATTTCTTCAGGGCGGCATTGACTTCGTCCAGAGTCAGGGCTTTGACGATGTCGCGCTGCCAGAAATACAGGCGCCAATCGCCAGCCACTTCAGCACGCGACATAAAATGCGCCAGCGATTCGTGAGCGTTTTCCAGCCGTTCGTAGGCGTTGAGCTCCATCACACGGGCGCGTTCCAGCTGATCCTGGGTGATGCCGTTGGCGGCGGCAGTTTCAATATGGTTGCGTAGCGCCTGCGACAGGACTTCCGCATCCGCCTCCTTGCCCGCCGAAGCGAAGCTGACCAACAGACTGTAGTCGGCCTGGATTTGCGTCCCACACGATACGCTGGTTGCGATCTTGCGTTCCAGGACAAGGTCTTTGCGCAGGCTGCCCCAGTCGTTGTCGCATAGGGCGCTTGATGCCAGATCAAGCGCGTAGGTCTGCCGGTCGGTTGCGCCGGGCAGTTTCCAGGCGCTGGCGACCATCGTCTTGCC